>CBFDUR010000178.1:0-5094 GCA_965613005.1 uncultured Ignavibacteriales bacterium | reverse complement strand
TTCTGCCTTTAAAGGTAAATGATACTATTGCGGATGCATTAATTTGACTACTAATTGACGCAATTGCCCTTCCCACTGAATCGAATAGATTTTCTTCTAAATTTGAAGGAATAATCAAATTATCTGTCTTAAGTGCCGGCAGCATTTCTTCGGTTTTCGTAATTATTTTATTCATCATTTTCACCGTTTGAACCGGATATTTACCGATAGAAGTTTCACCGCTAAGCATAACCACATCTGTACCGTCTAGAACGGCATTAGCAACATCGGAGGCTTCAGCCCGCGTGGGAATGAGATTATTAATCATGGAATCGAGCATTTGAGTTGCGGTAATGACAAGTTTTCCTACTGAATTACATTCTTTAATTATCGCTTTTTGAATATGTGGTACATCCTCGGCTGGAAGTTCAACACCTAGATCACCTCTTGCAACCATTATTCCGTCGGCTGCTTTCAAAATATTATCAAGATCATCAACCGCTTCTTTCTTTTCGATTTTAGCAATAATTGGTCTTAAAAGATTTTTATTCTTCAGCCATGAGCGTAAATAATGTATATCGTTTGCGCCTCTTACAAAGGAAAGTGCTATGTAATCGATTCTATGTTGCAATGCAAATTCTAAATCCTTAAAATCTTTTTCTGTTACCGACTGAGTTGAAAGTTTCATCCCAGGTAGATTCATTCCCTTCTTTGGTTTCAAAATTCCGCCATTTTCTATTATGCACACAACGGAATCAGTCCTTTTTTCTATTATTCTCAAACGGATTAAACCATCGTCAATCAATACAGGATCACCTATACTTGCATCGGTTGGTAAATATTGGTAAGATGATGAAATAATATCTTTAGTGCCTTTGATATTTCTAATTGTTATTTCGATTTTATCACCGTCCATTAATTCAATTTCCGGTTGGGTTAATTCGCCTATTCTTATTTTTGGGCCCTGAACATCGACCAAGATTGTCAACGGGATGTTTTCATCTATACATGCTTCATCAATTTCGTGAAATAATTTTTCGAAAGATAAATAATCGCCGTGTGAAAAATTTAATCTGACCCCATCCATCCCGGCAAGTATTAATTTCTCGATCATTTCAGAGCTGTTTGTAGCTGGTCCTAGAGTACACAAAATTTTAGTTTTTGCTAATGGACTAGTTAAATTATGGTTCATTTTCGTTTTTTCTTTACTTTCGTATTGTTATTCTTTTGTGCTTTAGCCTTAGCATATAAATCTTTTATCTTCTTTTCTACAAGATCGAAAACACTATTCTTTTCATACTTACCCTTTGCAGATCTTTTACCGGCTTTTACACCGGTTAGAATTTCTATTCCTTCTTCAACTCTCGAAATTGGGTAGATATGAAATTCCTTTTTACCAACAGATTCAATTACATCTTCACGGAGCATTAATTCTTTTACATTTTGTATGGGGATAATAACGCTCTGATGTTTGGTTAACCCCCTTAATTTACAAATATCGTAGAAACCTTCAATTTTTTCGTTTACACCTCCGATTGGTTGTACATCTCCTTTTTGATTTAGAGAGCCTGTAACGGCGATAGACTGTTTAATAGGTAGTCCGGAGAGGGTAGAAAGCAATGCAAAAATTTCGGCGCAGGAAGCGCTATCGCCATCAACTGTTCCGTAAGATTGTTCGAAAACAAGATTAGCATTGAATGAAAGAGGGAGATTCTGCCCGAATGTTTCTCTAAAGTATCCGGATATAATTAAAACGCCTTTGTTATAGTGCCTGCCGCTCATTCCGGCTTCCCGTTCAACATTAATAATACTTCCGCTTCCGAGTGATACGGTAGCGGTAATTCTTGTAGGTCTTCCAAAGGAATAAAAATCGGCGTCATAAACAGCCAATCCGTTAATTTGTCCGGTTCGTTCTCCTTCCGTATCTATCAACAAAGTTTCTTCTTGAATCATGTCGGTTATTTTTGATTCCAATAATGCATGCCGTTCTTTAGCGGAATTAAATGCTTTTTGAATGTGAGCAGCTGAAACGATATCAAAACCGTCATCAACTGCCCAAAAGCTAGCTTCTCTGGCAATATCTGCAATTTGAGAAAATCTGGCGGTCAGTTTGTTTTTTTGTCCTGCAAATTTAGCTCCTAATTCGATTAGATATGCAATTGCACTTTTGTCGAATTCGCACAAATTTTCCTCTTTAATCAATTTTTTTATAACTCTTGCATATTGAATTAAAACCTCATCTGATCTTTTTATCTCATAGTCAAAGTCGGCTTTAATTTTAAATATTTTTTTAAAATCATCTTCATAATTAGCAAGAATCGAATAGGCATATTGATTGCCGATTAAGATAACTTTTGTATCCAACTCAATTGGTTCAGGTTTTAAAATAGAAGGTGAAAACTGAAATAAGGTGGGTGGATCCTGTATTTCCAGTTTTCTATAGGTTAAGACACGTTTTAAAGTTTTCCAAACATTGAATTCTTCGAAAAGATGTTTAACATTCAAAACAAGATATCCGCCGTTTGCGCGAAGCAGTGAACCGGCTTTAATTTTTGTGAAATCGGAGAACCATCCTCCTTTGCCGTCGCTTAATTTTTCTATGGTACCGAAAAGATTAGTGTAACTCGGTGATGTTTCAATAATTACCGGACAGCCATTAACTTCGATGTTATCCAAAATAATATTAACATCATATTGTTTAAAATAATCTATTACCGGTCCGTCGGGGGTTGTATTGTCTCCAGGTTTTACTTCTTTAAAAATTTGAATGTTATCTAATATATTTGATGAAACCGTTGAGATAAAATCAATTACTTTAGGATCCTTATATTTTTCTTTGAGGTTTTCTATTACGCCTTTAACCACTACTTCAACGGTTTCTCTTTCCAGTTTATAGATTTTTTCTTGTAATTCCTGATTGAGTTTTAAACCTTTTTTAAACAGAGAATGTAACTCTTGTTGATGTACATTATATTGTTTGACAATTTCTTTTGCTTTCTTTTCGGATAACTTTCCTTGTTTTATTTGTTCTTCCAATTGATAGATTGGTATGGGGATATTATCAATAACCGGAAATATTTCCGGTCTGGCAACTTCACTCACTTTGATTTGTCCCAGCGAAAAATTTTCATTTTTTAGTTTTTTCTGGAATATATTCATTAAGATTTGTTCTTTTTCATTATACTGGTATATAATTTTTTCCTTCTGATTTGAATGTGATTCGCTGTCAAGTGTTTGCGGTATTTTCTTTTTTAAAAGATTTAAGGATTTGGAAATATCATTTTTAAATAGCTTAGCCTTGCCGACAGAGAATTTAAGTAATATCGGTCTATCAGGATCTTTGAAATTGTTTACATAAGCGTAATCATTTAACGGAGGGTAATTGGAACCAATTTTTTGTAACATTTTTTTTACTGTAGTTGCCTTGCCGGTACCGGAAAGACCCGAAATAAAAATATTATAACCGGGACTTCTTAAATCTACACCGAGCTTAATTGCCTTTAATGCTCTTTCTTGCCCAAGTATTCCTTCTATCGGCTCAAGTTCGTGAGTGGATTCGAATGCAAAGATGTTCGGATCGCATTTCCACCTTAATTCATCTGGTTTTAATTTTCGCGGTTTTGGAGCGATGGGATGTGTCATAGTTTTCCTGTTTTTATTTTTGTATACTCTTTTAAAGTAAATAATCTCAATATGAAATCTCTTTTTTGAGATGTATAAACTTAACTTTTTTTTAGTTTATAGGAAAATTTAGATTTGATTGATTCACTTTTTTTGTGGGGCTGAATTCGATATCATAATTAAAATAAATAAAAAAGCCCATTGATCAGGCGACCAAGGGCTTTAACTCTTTAACATCAAAAGGCAGGGGAGAACCTTTCAATAGAGCTGTTACAAATTTAAGAGAACTAGTTCTACAATGCAAGTGTCTTTTATTTATTAAATTTATTATGTGACTAGGAAAACAAAGTTTTTTTTAGTTAGGCTGCCGAAATAAATAAATTCCTTAATTTATCTTATTAAATTGTTATTAAGGCTTAATATCTCCAAGTTCTGTATTTCAATGAATTCGAGAGACCCACTATTCATATTTCCCGCGTAATTTCCAACGTAGCCGGAAATCTTCCGTTTTATCGGAAATTTCTAGTCCCTTTCCGGTTAAAAAAGATAAATGGTCAAATTATTAAATTATCTTTCCTTAGTTGTTAAATCTTTATAAAAAATAGATTTTTCTTCCGGTTTCAACTCATAATCATACGAATAGTTTTTATGAGTAAAACTCAGGATAATATGAGAATTTTTATCGTTAAATTTTTGTACATCCTCAGTTGGAATTTTAAATTTTACATACTGTACGGAGCTTAACCTTTCAGGTGAGCCTTGTCGCGGATCAAATTCTGCTAAAATTTTATTACTGTTTATAGTTATAAATGTATTTCCGGGTAATCCAACTAATTTCGGAAGTAATTCATTTCGTGTCTGCCTGTTATCTATTTCAATCAATAAAGATGCGGTAAGTTCATTCAATCCCGGTACTAATTCGTTATATATTTCAATTTCTTGTGCTATATCTTTTTCATAAACTAATCTTTCCGCTCTCATCATTTCTTGAATCTGATAGAGCATAGTATCGAAGTTTTCAAATAAATAGGTTATGAGAGGTCCAACGCTAATACGACGTTTATTTTTTATTCCAATTATTTTTTTACGGGATTCCGAACGTATTTTTTCGTATTCAGCTATATTTAGAACATCATCAAATTCTATTTTTCTCATATTTAATTTCCTTTCTCTTTTTCAATGATTTGTTTAGGAAATCCATTTGTTTGGTATGCTTTGGCTAAAACTTGGATTGGATGTAATACTTTTTCACCTGTCGCTTGTTGAATTTGTATGGCTGCCAATGGACAATCCGATACTGTGATGTTATGTTCGGAATTTTTAATTTTATCGAATGCTTTGTTTCCGTATTTCAATGAATTTTCAAAATTCTCTTTTAACATCGACCAAGTTCCATCGTGTCCGCTGCATTGTTCTACCAAAGTAAAGGAAGTTTCAGGAATCAGACGCATCATATCTCTAGAACGATAACCTATATTTTGGGCACGAAGGTGA
>CBFDUR010000177.1:0-5106 GCA_965613005.1 uncultured Ignavibacteriales bacterium | reverse complement strand
AAATCAATATTTTCTGCCAAAAATAACACGAATATTACTGATAAGATACTAAAAGGATTAATTTTGTTGGGGAACAACTTCTCAATGGTATTTGCTTTTTAGGGGATGGAATAAAATAAGTTATCGAATTACAACTCCTAAATGTATAGTAAATAATTGCCGGGTTAATATTCTGAAAAAGAATAATAAGTAAGCTTGTGTGAGGATTTATCGGTATCCATACATTTACCGGATGAGCGAAGCGTATAAAGATTATCAATTCGATAAAATTCAAAAGTCTAAATTAAATAGTTCCAAATAAATTCAGGGGAAGAGATAGTAGTATAGTGCATTGCCTTACATTACTTTAGTGATTATTTTTATGATAAAATTACGTATTTTTAACAATCGGCTATTGTGCTCTTATTTTTTCAATGATTGATGGCTATAATTTTATACAAAATACTTGTCTAAAATATAATCGGTTGACTACATGTACCATAAATTGAAACATTCAAATATCGGAAAAATTAATCCGGTGCTTTGTTACGGAGGTACCCGTTCTTTTATAGCTAATGGAAATTGTTCCGTTTATTTACGCTTTCGATATGAACAATAGAATTTTGGCAGCATTGAATAAAAGCAGCCATGTACAAACTGTAAAATTCCGTTTACCGGATTTTTATAATATTAAACACAAATTTGAAAGTTAAGGAAAGTATTGAAGCAAATGAATTGTATTTATTGCTGTTAATTAAATAACTTGAAAAAGAATTATCATGGCAAAAATATCTATTTTATTCGGAATTATATTATTATTAGTTGGAATTGCCGGATATATTGCAACTGATGAAACAGGTGATATTACTCTAATACCGGCTATTTTAGGACTTGCTTTAGTACTCCTTGGCATTGTAGGACTTAAAGAGAAAAATTTAAAGAAATCTATGCGTGCTGCTTCACTATTGGCTTTGCTTGGCTTCCTTGGAGCCGGTATTCGACTATTATCTGCATTTACTAGTGATATACATGTAAATCCAATAGAATTAACATCTCAAATTATTATAACAATTTTATGTGCTGTTTTTATCGGGGTTGCCGTTAAGTCTTTTGTTAAATCTTTCAGAATAAAACAAAATTAAACTCATTTTAATATCATTTTGAAATCCATAAATTTATGTACTTTAAGAAAATCTTCGTAATATTATTAATTAGTTTCATTTTTAATTCTTGTTCAAACAATCCTGGCGTAAAAAATAATCTGGAAAGACGAATGAATAACATTGCGACTAATTATGTAAAACTAGTACTTAAAATCGGGAAAATAGATCCCGGCTATATTGACGCTTATTTTGGCCCGAAAAATTTGGAAGTACCCGATACTGAAGTTATTAGAAATGACCCTCATACAATAAAATTATTTAATGCGGAAACTGATAATCTTCTCAACGGATTGGATTCTTTAAGCAATTACAAAGCTGATAAACTGGAATCATTACGATATCGATTTTTATATAAACAATTATTAGCTGTAAAAGCAAAACTTTTTATGATATCGGGGGGAAGATTTAGTTTCGATGAAGAAAGTAAAAATCTTTATGACGCTGTTTCGCCTAACTTCAAAAAAGAACATTTTCAGGCAATAATAAATAAACTTGATAAAATATTACCCGGTCATGGAAATATTAATAAACGCTTGGAAAATTTTAAGAAGAAATTTATAATACCGAAGGATAAAATTGATACGGTATTCATGACAGCAATAAATGAGTGTCGTAAAATCACCCTGCAACATATCGCTTTACCGGGAGATGAACATTTCAAAGTAGAATTTGTCGACCATAAACCGTGGAGCGGATATAATTGGTATAAAGGTAATAGTTTTAGTGTAATTCAAGTCAATACCGATTTACCGATTTATATTGACAGAGCAATTGGCCTAGCTGCACATGAAGGTTACCCCGGACATCATGTTTATAATATTCTAATGGAAAAGAATCTGGTCAAACAGCGAGGATGGATTGAATTTTCCGTATATCCATTATTCAGCCCACAGTCGCTCATTGCTGAAGGAACGGCTGACTTTGGAATAACATTGCTTTTCCCGGGAAACTCGCGAACAATATTTGCTAAGGATGTATTATTCCCACTAGCCGGGTTGGATTCATCTAAAGCAGAGCAATACTATAAAGTCCTGGCTCTCACAAAGCAACTAAATTATGCAAGTAATATAGCAGCAAAAAATTATTTGGATGGGAAATGGAATAAACTGCAGACTATTAATTGGCTGGAGAAATATAATCTAATGACTGACGAAAGAGCTAATCAGAGACTAAGATTTATAGAAAAATATAGAAGTTATATAATAAATTATAATGTAGGATTTGATTTGATAAAGAATTATATTTATCTGAAAGCCGGAACTGCGCAGCAACCTGAAGAAAGATGGAAAATATTTGAATATCTTTTATCCACTCCTCAGACACCTTCGGGATTGAGAAATTATAAAAATTAATCGGCAGTAATAAATATTCTTTGTTTAGAGGATTGATAAACGTTCAACTTACGATAATTTTATAAAGTATATTATCCTAACCTGGACAAGCCGGAACCAAAAAGGGATTTATATTGAAAAATTAACAGTACAAGTAAATTTTGAAGTATGAATGTATGTAAATGTATGACTGTTTGTCCGAAGGACACTGTGCATATGACTAATTTACTAAAATCAATTTTTAACATACAGTCATACGATCATTCTTATAAAATATTAAACCAATTACAAATTAATATTTTCTGCCAAAAATAACACGAATATTACTGATAAGATACTAAAAATGCTTAATCATTGGAAAATGAATTGTGATATCCGAATATTTAGCTTATAGATAAACTTAAGTAACGTACATTATTTTTAAATTTCCTCTAAAAAGGTATTTTCCCTTGTGAAAAAACTTTATTACTATTCATAACTCGATGATTTGAAAATAACATTTTTAGATAGGACTCATTAATTAAAAATACTCTTTTGGGAAAAAGACAATAACATTGTTTAATAAACACAACATTGCTATTTTTACTTTTAGCCCATCAGTTAATATTGAGTTTTTAATTCAACATTTTTTTAAAGAATAGTACATTACTATGGAAAACAAAATTAAATTAGATTCAACTGTAAAGTTTTTCATAACCATCATTGGACTTACAGTTGTGGGGATAGTATTAAAAGAATTAGATTACATATTCATGCCATTTATTATAGCATATTTGCTTTATTTTCTTTTTAATCCCTTAAATACACTGCTTGAAAATAAAAAATTTCCAAAGTTTATAATTGTGTTAATTGATTTGCTGATAATTATTTTAATAATTTGGGGCATTTCTTCATTTATTATAAACTCATTTATTCAATTCAGCTCTCAACTTCCTACGTACGAAGATAAATTGAATAAAATTGTAACCGATGCCGCTTTGTCGCTAGGGGTAAACAGTCCATTTTTTAAGGAATTCTCAATTCAAAAAATGATAGCACAAATTGATTATCGAATATTAGCCGGTGGAATATTTACATCTACATTTTCATTTCTGGGTAGTTTCTTATTCGTTTTATTTTTCTTCATTTTTGTAGTTACCGGACACGGGATGATTTATGAGGCAATCAAGAGGAGATATGTTAATAAAAAAGTTAAACCTGGATTAAAAGAATTACGAAAAAAATATAACAAGAATAAAGAGGCGGCAGACTCCGATTTTGATCAGTGGATTGATGATAAAATGAATATTGAACGTGATGAAAAAGAAAAAAAATTATCTTCAACTTTTAAGGCAATTAATGAACAAATTCAACGTTATATTGTTGTAAAAATAGCTATCAATCTATCAGCCGGTATTATTGTTTGGATTTTATTGGCTCTTTTTGGTGTCGACTTTCCAATTGTATGGGGAATGTTCACTTTTCTTTTTAATTTTATTCCTACCATAGGCTCTGCTTTTGCATTAGCGCTTCCTACATTAATGGTTTTGATTCAATTCGGATCGATAAGCTTTGCATTGTTAATTGCTCTTGTCCTTGCAGGGGTTCAAACATTATTTTTCAGCTTGATTGAAACAACAATTATGGGTAAACGGTTAAATCTAAATCCCCTTTTAATATTGCTTTCCGTTTTAGTTTGGGGTTACATTTGGGGAGTGGTCGGTATGCTTTTATCCGTACCTTTAACGGCAATAATAAAGATTATTATATCAAATTCAGAATCTGAAAACTTGCAGTTCATAAGCGATTTAATGAGTAAAGGCGAATAATTTTATAATTTTTTCAGTTCTTTATGAAGCTTAGCTTTTACATATTCAAAATACTCTCTGCTAAGTGAAACCTCGTGAAAAATATCTATAATATCATCTTCAGTAATTTTGTTAAAATCTTTTTCGAGCGGTGTAATACAAATACCGCCCATATCCACAGCAGCCGGACTTAAAAGAATTTGTTGCTCTCCCTGTCTAAAGTAATGTGAAGGTCTATGTTTATCGCGAAGGAATACCATTATTCTCCAACGGGTATTCCGATCAAAATAAGCAATAATATTCATTAACGGCTCTTCATTATTATTATTCTTTAATGCTGCATATATATCATAAAATATTTCAAATTTATGTCGAATCCTCTTTTGGTTAGTACCTTCAAAGACGACGAATCTCCTGAGCTTATCGTTTACCCCCGTAACAACAATATCATTATCTTCAAACAATATATCACCAAATTTATTTTTAATCTGAAAAAAATCCTTCTCGATAGGCATAAAATTTTTAGTACCGGCTTGAAAATGAAGATGGTCGGGAGCAGAAGCGCCACATTTGGGACCGTTATAAAATACAGTATAATATTTTGCAAGGTCTTTACTAAAATTTAATAATTTATCAAAAGATAGTTTTATGGATTGGGGTAAATGATCAACATGAGGTAATGTGAAGTGCTCCGGAAAAATAGGAAACGGATTGCATAAAATTAAATACTGATTTTTATATAAAATTCCCTTTTGTTCGTTCGGAAAATTATCATAACAAAGGAAACATTTTCTTTCGTTGATCGATTTTTCATCTACTTTTGCAGAGCTTGAAATAATTCTGCCG
>CBFDUR010000176.1:0-5109 GCA_965613005.1 uncultured Ignavibacteriales bacterium | reverse complement strand
GCAAAAGAGAATTATCGAGTTACACGCGATAAATTTGAACAAGGATTAGCATTAAATTCGGAATTGATAGATGCTGAAACTTCATTAAAATTAGCACGTACCAACAATGTTCAAGCATTAGTGGAATATGAAATAGTAAAAGCAAAAATAGAGAAAGCTACCGGAAATAAATGAAACTTATAAATTATTTGAGGCGAAAATGAGTAAGAAAATAAAATATATTTCCTTAGTTGTAATTTTTTTAATTGTTGTCATGGCTATACTGTTACATAACAGGGCTTCATTAAAAGCTTCGGAGAAAATAGTAAAAGTTATCGCCTATCCTGTAAATGTTGATACGGTCAAGTCTATGAATTTTTTAACTCATTTGGATATGGTCGGAACGATTGAAGCCGATAATGATGTCCGGATTGTTTCGGAAGCTCAGGGTAAGGTTGTAAAGGTATCGGCTAATGTCGGTGATTATAAATATGCGGGTTCAACGTTGATTCAGTTGGAAGATGCCCTGGAATTATCAACTTTTAAAACGGCAACGGTAAATTATCAAAAGGCAAAGAAAAATTATGAACGATATACAGCGCTTTTTAAGGAAAAATCAGTTACCGATTCACAAATTGAAAATGCTCAGTTGGCTTTAACTTCGGCTGATGCACAATTGATCGCTGCAAGAAAACATTATGAAGATACAAAAATCACTGCTCCTATATCCGGTTTTATTACCTATAGGCCTGTGAACATTGGGGATTATGTAACCAAAAGAACGGTTGTGGCGGAAATCGTTGATATTTCTATTTTGAAAGTGAAGATTAATGTTTCCGAACAAGATGTTTTCTCTTTGAAAGTTGGTGACCGTGTGGATGTGAAAACCGGTGTTTATCCGGGTGTAATATTTAAAGGTGTAATAAAAACTATTTCGGTGAAGGGGGATATGGCACATAATTACCCTGTTGAGGTTGATCTGAAAAACAGCAAGAAATATCCGTTGAGGGCGGGAATGTTTGCTAATGTTTTATTTACTTCAAAAGAAAAATACAAATCGTTGGTAATACCGAGAGAAGCATTATTGGGAAGCGTAAAGAATGCACAAGTTTATGTTGTAGAAAACAATGTCGCGAAATTACGTCATCTGGTGATTGGGAAATCTTCTAATAATAATCTAGAAGTTTTGTCCGGCTTAAAAAAAGGTGATATAGTTGTCGTAAACGGGCAAAATAATTTGAAACAAAATTACAAAGTGAAGTTATTACAATAATCCTTCATTAATATATGATGAAAGATAAAGTTTATTTAGGAGATTAAATATGACAATTACTGAACTTTCTATCAAACGGCCTTCGTTGATAGTGGTTATTTTTTCTGCGATGATTATACTGGGACTTTATAGCTATATTCAGATGAAATATGAGTTGTTACCGAAAATAACACCGCCTGTAATTACAATTTCAACTGTTTATCCGGGTGGTTCTCCCTTTGAGGTTGAAACATCGATAACTAAACCGATAGAAGATGCCGTTTCAACTCTTAGTAGGATTGATATAATTAAATCTACTTCGAAAGAAAACGTATCATTTGTTATGATACGATTTCTTCAAGGTACCGATATTAACATTCAAATTCAGAATGTACAAAGGAAAATAAATCAGATAATTAACACTTTACCTGTGCAAGCTAAGACGCCTGTTATTTCAAAATTTGCGTTGGATGAAATTCCTGTACTCCGTATGGGAGTTACAAGCAACATGGTTCCGAGAAAATTTTATCAATTTGTAGTCGACAGGATTCAACCACGACTTTCAAAAATAGCCGGAGTTGGGCAAATTACTCTGATTGGTGGGAAGCGACGGGAATTTAAAGTAAATATTAATGAAGATAAAATTCACTCTTATGGTTTATCTTTACTTCAAATTGTAAACATAATCCGGTCATCCGATTTAGAACTACCTGCAGGAGTGATAAAGAATAGATCCAATCAATATGTTGTTCGTCTTGCGGGAAGATTTTCTTCGCTAAACACATTACGTAATCTGGTTATTGCACATTTAGCGAATGGAAGTAATATTCATCTATCGGATATTGCGGAAGTTGAGGATGGTACAAAGGATCCGCAAAATATAAGCAGAATAGACGGCGTATCTTCAATCGGAATATTAGTTCAAAAACAAACGGACGCCAACACCGTTGAGGTTAGCCGTCTGGTTAGAAAAGAATTAAATAAAATAGAGAAAGATTATAAAGCCGACAATGTGCGTTTTGATATTGCACAAGACGAATCGACCTTTACTATTGCCGCTGCAAACGGTGTGAAATTCGACCTTGCGATAGCGGTACTTCTTGTTGCTATTGTAATGTTGTTATTCTTGCATAGTATTAGAAATTCTTTCATTGTTCTGTTGGCAATTCCCTGTTCATTAATTTCTACCTTAACGGTAATGTATCTTTTTGGTTTTACGTTAAATTTAATGACCTTATTGGGATTATCTTTAGTAGTAGGATTTCTGGTGGATGATTCAATAGTGGTAATTGAAAATATTTATCATCATATTGAGAGGGGGGAAAACAAAAGGGATGCCGCCTTAAAGGGCAGAAATGAAATTGGATTTGCTGCAATGGCAATTACAATGGTTGATGTCGTTATTTATGTTCCCCTTGCGTTGACCGGCGGATTAATCGGTGATATTATCAGAGAATTTGCAGTTGTGGTGATTATATCTACTTTGTTGAGTCTATTTGTTTCATTTACGATTACTCCTTTATTAGCCTCGAGATTTGGTAAATTAGAGAAAGTGGCAGGCAAAACCATCATAGGTAAATTTGCTATCTGGTTCGAACAAGGATTCCATAATTTAACTGAAAATTATTTATATGTTCTGAAATGGGCGCTCGATAATAAATGGAAAGTAATTGTTATTTCCTTTGCATTATTTTTGGCTTCTTTAGCTTTAATTCCTACAGGGTTTATCGGCGCGGAATTTATGACGCAAATAGACCGGGGTGAATTTGCGGTAACTTTGGAAATGCCGTTAGGTTATTCACTCGAACATACAAATTTGGTTTCTCGAAAGGTGGAGAATTATATCCGGAAATTGCCTGAGGTACGAAAATTATTTGTAAAAGTAGGTGCTTCAAATGAAGGTTTGATCAGTCAGAGTTCAAACAATGTTGCAGAGTTGGATGTTTCGCTTGTACCTAAAAATGAAAGGAGTAAATCTACCGAAGAAATAGGACAGGAAATTAAGGCTATGGCGTTAAGTATTCCAGGTGTAAAAGTGCGGGTAAATCCGATAGGAGTTTTCGGTACTGCAAACACCAATTCAAATAATTGTCAGCGGTTCGGATAGAAAAGATGTAGGGAAGGCTGCCCTCATCGTTGAAGGTTTACTGAAGAAAATATCGGGTACATCCGATGTCAGGCTTTCGTCTGAAAATGGGAATCCGGAAATAAGAATTAAAATGGACCGGCAAAAACTAGCCGATTTCGGTCTATCCATTGCGGAGGTCGGGGCAGCTTTAAATGTTGCATTTCAGGGTAATGATAATGCAAAATTCAGAGTGGGGGATGATGATTATAACATAAAGGTATCCCTTGATAAATTTGACCGCTCAAAAATTTCCAATGTTGAGAACCTTTCTTTTATAAATAAACAAGGACAGGTAATTCTACTTAAGCAATTTGCATCTGTTTATCAAACCACAGGACCGACTAAATTAGAGCGAATGAATAGGATTCCTGCGATTACCGTTTTTTCGCAAGCTCTCGGGAGACCAGTCGGAAGTATCGGACAAGATTTTCAAAATGCACTTGCAAAAACTACTTTACCAAAAGGCATTGAAATTTCTTATATGGGTGATCTCAAAAATCAAGCACAATCTTTTAGTAGTCTTGCAATTGCTTTATTAGCTGCTATTCTATTCATGTATATGGTTTTGGTTGCCCTATATGATTCTTATGCCGATCCTTTTGTTATAATATTTTCGATTCCAATGGCTATAATCGGCGCTTTACTTGCATTGGCTCTTACTATGAAATCATTAACTATATTTTCCATACTTGGAATAATTGTGTTGATAGGCCTTGTGGGCAAAAATGCAATTCTTTTAGTGGATAGGGCAAATCAAAGAAAGGGGAAAGGAGAATCTGCTCATGATGCAATGATGGATGCGGGACGCAATAGAATAAGACCTATTTTGATGACAACTTCAGCTTTAGTCTTCGGTATGTTACCGATTGCTACGTCGTTAGATGCCGGTTCGGAATGGAAATCCGGCTTAGCTTGGGCTATAATTGGAGGCTTGATTAGTTCAATGTTATTAACGCTCGTACTAGTTCCGGTAATTTATGTATTAATTGAAGTTTGGAAAGAAAAACTTTTAGCTTTTTATAGAAGACTGATTCAAAGTGTGAATAAATCGCTACCTGCAGAAGAGTAAAAAGTGATTCTTCGCTTTCCGCCTGATGCGGACCGGCAGCTCAGAATGACAAATTGCAATCATAGACGTTTCATAAGTAACCTGTCATTATGTGAATCAAGAACGGAAATTTAATAAAACATAAATTTACCGGGTATTAATCAAGTTAAAATCAAAACCGTTGGTAATCCATTCATTATTTATAGAGTTAAGAAATTTCTCTATGAATATTATCTTATCATTTAAATCCCATAAAATAACAGTCGATGAGCGGGTACCATATTTTGGGGTGGATACAAAAACCGGAGATACGGCTCTCTCTATTTCGAGTTGAAGACCGGTATTAGGAAGTAAATCATCCGGCGGTATTTCTTTATCTGAAAGAAGCATAAATAGTTCATCAATAGAAACATCCTTTCGTTTTATAATTTTAGAAAATGATAATTTACTCTTTTCCACTTTGAACCAAGGGGTATCCAAAAGATGATTGCTTAGTCCGTAAATGCCGGGCAAAAGTTTTAACAGTTTACCTGTTTGATTAGAGAAATAATATAAATCTTCTTTATGTTGGGAGACTTCACCCAGAAAAAAATATACCAACACTAATAAAATCAATGAGACATGTATTAAAACATAAGCAAAACATTCGTCTGTATATAGTTGGTGATGGACATCTTGATACTAAATTAAAAAAATTGGTTG
>CBFDUR010000175.1:0-5127 GCA_965613005.1 uncultured Ignavibacteriales bacterium | reverse complement strand
AAACCTGCCTATGGAGTAGGCCCAGGGAATGTGCCTGCTTTTATAGAAAAAACCGCCGATTATAAAAAAGCAGTGGCGGATATAATTTACGGTACCACATTCGACAATGGAACACTTTGCTCTTCCGAGCAGTCTATGATTGTAGATATAACTTTAAAAGAAAGAGTTATGGAAGAAGCAAAAGCCGGAGGGTGTTACTTTGTTAATTCCGAAGAAAAACAAAAATTAGCAGCGGCTATTCAAAAAGGTTTTAGGGTAAATCCGGCTATCGTTGGTCAACCGGCTGCTTTTATCGCCGGATATGCAGGCTTTCAAGTACCCGAATCAACTAAAGTACTCATTGCAGAATGTACCGAGGTAGGGAAAAATGATCCGCTTTCTATGGAAAAACTTTCACCCATCTTGGCGTTTTATACGGTCGACGGTTGGTTGGAAGGTTGTCGTAAGTGTATAGATTTGCTTCAATTCGGTGGTATCGGACATACTATGGTTATTCACTCGAATGATTCCGATATAATTATGAAATTCGCCTTGGAAAAGCCTGCCTTTAGAATTTTGGTAAATACTGTTGCTTCCGTTGGCGCTGTGGGATATACTACCGCTTTATCTCCTTCGATGACTTTAGGACCGGGTACAATCGGAGGTTCCATCATTTCGGATAATGTTACCGCAAAACATTTGATGAACGTAAAAAGCCTTGCCTTTGAAACAAATCCTATAAATAAAGGAACGTCGATTTCCGCATTCTCTTCTAAAGTATCGGTTCATTCGGTTACCGATAATTCAAAAAGCAGTTTTATGCGCGAAATCGAAGAAAGGTTGAAAGCAAGAGCCGGCAATCCTTCATTCGATAAAAAGGATTATTCTTATCCGGTGAAAGGTGATGGTACATCTAATAAAACTACTGTTTTCGGAAACAATATTACAGAAAAGGAAATTATAAAGATAATTAATACTTTTAAGAATGGGTAAAGCGACTTATTTGTAATAGGTCTATATCAATATGAATGAAAATATCCTTATTGCCGATGATGAACAAAACATTCGGGATTCATTGTCATTTGTTTTAGAAGCCGAAGGTTTTAGATGTACGACGGTTGCCGATGGAAAAGCTGCTATCGAAGAATTGCAAAAGTCAAATTATGATGTACTGATTAGCGATATAAAAATGCCCCAAATAAACGGTATGGAAGTACTGGAAAATTCATTGAAATTCTCCCCGCAAACAATCGTTTTAATTATTACCGCCTATGCCTCTGTCGAAACTGCCGTCCAAACATTACGTAAGGGAGCAGCAGACTATTTATTGAAACCGCTTGAGTTTGAAGATGTAATTATCCGGATTAAACATTTACTAAAAAATAAACGATTAGAAAAAGAAAGCAGATTTTTACGTAAGCAGATTGACCAAAGATTTAACTTCGGAAACCTGATTGGTCAAAGTGCTGCTATAAAAGAGGTATTTTCATTGATTACACGGATAAGTGCATCCTCTACTAATGTATTAATTACGGGGAGCACCGGTACGGGGAAAGAACTAGTTGCCAGAGCTATTCATAAAAACAGCGATCGCTCTAATAATCCTTTTGTGCCTGTTAATTGCGGAGCAATTCCGGAAAATTTGTATGAATCTGAATTTTTTGGTTTTAAAAGGGGATCATTTACCGGCGCAAATGCGGACCATGATGGACTTTTTAAATTTGCTAATACAGGCACATTGTTTCTTGATGAAATAGGCGATCTCTCCGAACACATGCAAGTAAAATTATTAAGAGCTCTTCAGGAAAAAGAAATCAAACCGTTGGGCTCAAATAAAACTTTTAAAATAAATGTTCGTATTATAGCGGCTACAAATAAAAATTTGCTCGATGAAGTGCAAAAAGGAAATTTTCGCGATGACCTTTATTATCGAATTAATGTCGTTGAAATTAAATTACCGAATTTATCGGAGAGAAAAGAAGATATCCCTTTATTAGTTCAATTTTTTATTGACAGATATAACAAAGAGCTTAATCGTAATGTAAAAGGTGTCGATAACGAAGTAATGAAAGCATTCATGAATTATGAATGGAAAGGTAATTTGC
This sequence comes from uncultured Ignavibacteriales bacterium, assembly GCA_965613005.1. Taxonomy (GTDB): domain Bacteria; phylum Bacteroidota; class Ignavibacteria; order Ignavibacteriales; family Ignavibacteriaceae; genus CAVVVS01. The sequence goes on along the minus strand of CBFDUR010000175.1, from coordinate 3,043 downwards.
GAGAGCTGGAAAATATGATAGAAAGGGCTGTACTGTTGTGTGATTGTGAGATAATTGAATTGGGTCAACTACCACCATATATTCAGCCTGATAAAAATCATAGTTATGAACCCATTCTTAATTTAAATGACGCTCTTCAAAATTACGAAAGACTACATATTTCAAATATTCTTGAAGAAACCGGTTGGAATCGGAAAAAAACCGCTGAGTTACTGGGTATAGATACTTCTACGCTGTATAGGAAAATGTTGAAATTGAATATTACCGAATGAGTATTTTCTAAAAAGGTTATCGCAACAGAACTTTTCCGAATGTCGGTGACGATTTGGAATAAGTCGTGTCATTTTAAAAAGAAAAGGTAACTGGGAAATATTCTTTATAACAGATGTTCCAGAATTTCAGTGATTGTTTGAGACTGCATAACTCAATCGTTCTTAACGAGTTAACCGATATTTAACTAGTTTCTTCCTAGTGGCTGCATACAAAAAGCCGAAGCCACTTTAACGGTTAATGCTATATAACATTATGGGAATATTGTGCTGGAACATCCGTTTTAACTTTCTCTTTTATAAAGAACATAAATATATGGTCGTGGATCGCCAAGCGGGTTTATATATGTGTAATCAAAATGTGAAACAATCTTGAACGATGAGCCTAAGTATCCGGATATTTCTTCAATGGAATATCTATGAAGTGTTAAGCCTGCACATTTGGTTGCGCCTGTTTTAGAAAATTCGGCAAATATGGCGTAGCCGTCTACTTTTAATATTGATTTTACATTCTCGAAATATCCTTTTATATCATTTTCATCGGTTAGAAAATGTAAAACCGCCCTATCAATCCATATATCAACATCCGGTATTGAACTTTGGATTGGTTGGGCGATGTCTTGGCAAAGCCAATTAATTCCTTTGTATTTATTACCCAACTTGCTCTTGACTCGGCTTAGAGCCTCAATACTGATATCATTAAGAACTATTGTTGCGCCTTTGGTTAGAAGTTCTTCTATCAAAACTGAAGTTCCTGCTCCCGGGAGGAATACCGTAGAATTTTCCCACTTTGGAATATGATCCAACAATTCCAGTGTTTTGGATGCGTTCTTTTCAAACCATCCTAATTTTGAATCTTCCGTGCCTGAAAAAATTGCATTCCAATGCTTACTACTTGATTTCATCGTTCTTCCTTTATCTTTTTGAGGTTAACATTCTGAACAATATGTTCAATACACCGGCAATAATAAGCAAAAATTCATTAATTAACTTGCACAGCAAGATAGTTTACCGACATCTTTATCGAAAGTAATTGCCGCTAATTTTATCCCTTCCGATAATGTAAGGTACGGATGAAACATCTGTCTTAATTCTTTTATCGTAATGCCGTATTTGATAGCTAGTGCAACTTCCATTAAAAGTTCCGATCCTTCCGAGGCAAGAATACGTGCACCGATTAATTTATCATCAGCTTTATTTCTTATTAGTTTAATAAATCCTTTTGTATTTCTTGCGGCTAAAGCTCTTGGAATATCGGCAACTTGAAATATCGAAACATCGTAATCTATTCCGGTTTGTGCAGCGGTATTTTCATTAAGTCCAACACCGGCAATTTGCGGATCCGTAAATATAACCCAAGGCAAAGGCTCATAATTTTTTTCTGTTAATTTTTCAGAAAAAGCGTTTTCTACTGCAAGAGCACCTTGGTAAGCCGCCACATAAACAAATAGGTGCTCACCGGTTACATCCCCGGCTGCGTAAATATTAGAGGAATCTACTCTCAGATATTTATCGGTTTTAATAAAATCATTTCCGTAAAACTTCATCCCAAGATTTTCCAATCCGATATCTTTTGTGTTTCCTTTTCTACCCGTAGCAATAAATAAATGAGAACCTTCGACAACACTTTCCACGTTATGTGAGGTAAACATCACTTTTACTTTTCCATTCAAATCGGATACGGAACTGATCTTCACATCTGTTATTACGTTTATACCTTCTTCTCTTAAATATTCTGTTAACGAATCCGTAATATCAGGCATTTCAGTCGGAAGAATTCGTGATGATCGTTGAAGTAGAGTGACTTTTGAACCAAGACGGACAAACATCTGCGCATTTTCTAATGCAATATACCTTCCGCCAATTACAATCAAATGTTCAGGCAATGTATCCAATTCATAAAGAGTGTCGTTTAGATAATATTTTGTTTCTTTCAAACCCGGAATATCCGGAATAAAAGTAGATGAACCTGTAGCGATTAAAATTTTATTTGCACTTTTTAATTCGCCGTTTATTTCAACGGTATTTTTGTCGTGAAGTTTAGCCCATCCTTTTACAACAGTAACGTTCGGATCATCGCTAATAACATTTATATATTTCTTCCGGCGAAGGTTTTCAACCAATTCGTTTTTTTGATTGATGGCATCTTTGAAATCAATTATATTTTCACCTGGTTTTATTGCCGAAAAATTAGGATGGTTACTATGATAAAAAGCTTCGGCTGTTCTTATTAATGTTTTTGAAGGAACGCAGCCTACATTTACACAAGTTCCGCCAATTGGCAACCCGTCGTTTATCATCAAAACTGTTTTCTCAAGTTCGCTTGCTTTAAGAGCCGCTGCAAAGGCAGCCGATCCGCCTCCAATTATTATCAGGTTATAATCTGATTTTTCCAATGGATTTTGTGATAATTGATTTTCAATAAATTCTTCTTGAATTTCAGCACTATAACCGGATTCCTTTACTGCTGTGATTAGATTTTCCGTATCTATTTCTTTGTTTAATATTACTTCGGCTTCGGCACTTTCCCAACTATTTATTTTTACTTCACTTACTCCATCAACCGAAGCAAGCGCTTTTGTAACATGATGGGTGCAACTATCACAGGTCATACCCTTAATTTTTAAATTAATTTTTTCCATACCAAATTATTCCTAACGATGGCAAGCGCCACAATAACGTGGACCTTGTTTTATATTTTTAATATAATTGATTATTTTTTTATTTTTAATTCTTTCTTTTTATTTGCTATATAAGTAGCATCGGGTATATTA
>CBFDUR010000174.1:0-5132 GCA_965613005.1 uncultured Ignavibacteriales bacterium | reverse complement strand
TTATGAAATGGAGATATTGATTTAATATTGAAATTTAACGATAATCTGTGTCAAAATATTCATTCTTTTAGAATCACTCCTAATTAATTTGTAATTTTGTTTGATACAAAATAGAATACATAATATCTTCCGTAAAATAAAAAATAATTTATGAGCAGAAATAATAGTCCGTATGAAGTAAGCTTAAATCTAAATGTAAGAGGAATACCACAATCCGCTACTTTGGCAATTAATGAAATAAGTAATCGCTTGAGAAAAGAAGGGAAAGTGATTTATAAATTAGGGCTGGGGCAATCTCCATTCCCGGTACCTCGTCCGGTTGTAGAGGAATTAAAGGTGAACGCATATCAAAAAAACTATTTACCGGTTAAAGGTCTTCCTCAATTAAGAGAAGCCGTGGCTGAATATCATTGCCGTGCAAATGGGGTTTGCCGCTCAGGTGAGGATGTTTTAATTGGACCCGGTTCAAAGGAATTAATGTTCCTTCTGCAATTTGTTTATTACGGTGATTTGGTGATACCCACACCTAGTTGGGTCTCTTATGCCCCACAAGCGCAAATTATTGGCAGGCATGTAAGATGGATTCAAACTCAGGCTGAAAACGATTGGAAATTAACTGCCGACGAATTGATCAAGCATTGTAAAGATGATCCTAATAGACCGAGGATTGTTATTCTAAATTATCCTTCTAACCCTGCCGGAATTACATATACTGTAGACGAATTAAAGCAAATTGCACAAGTTGCAAAAAAGCATAAACTTATTTTACTTTCCGATGAAATTTACGGAGAACTACATCATAAAGGTAAGCATCATTCGATTGCTAAGTACTACAAAGAAGGGACAATTATCAGCGGTGGATTGAGTAAATGGTGTGGCGCAGGCGGTTGGAGATTAGGTACTTTTACATTTCCGCCTACTTTAAGATGGTTGTTGGATGCTATGGCTACTGTTGCCAGTGAAACTTTTACAGCTACAAGTACTCCAATACAATATGCTGCAGTGAGGGCATATAGAGGCGGAAGTGAAATTGAAAATTATCTTTGGAACTCTAGATGGATCTTAAGAAAATTAGCCGAACGAATTACTAAACAATTGAATGATGCAGGTATTTGGGTCCCTTTACCTCAAGGCGCTTTTTATCTATTTCCAAACTTCGAACCGTTTCGCAAATTATTACTGACGCGGGGTATTAAAAACAGTGTTGAACTTTGCGGTCGTCTTCTTGAAGAAACGGGGGTGGCAATTTTACCCGGCGTAGTATTTGGCAGACCGGAAAATGAATTAACGGCAAGATTAGCTGATGTTGATTTTGATGGGGTCAGAGCTTTGGCAGCTGTGGAACAGATGAAATCCAACCCTTCCATCACTGCAGATGATTTTTTAGAAACTTATTGTTTTAATACTTTGGAAGCCGTTGATTTGATATGTGCATGGCTTAGATTCTAAACGGACAGTCTTTCAATTCTAATAATTTTTGAATACAATTTTGAATACAATATAGTTGCAAAGATAACCAATTATCAAATTTTATTTCCTTTCATCAAGGTTTAACCTAATCTTAACATAAAATTCATTAAATCCAATATAAAAATTATTAAATTTGCATTGTATATTGTTGATTGATTGGATATATGGAAAGTTAAATGTTTAGATTGAACCTACCGAAAATAATTCTACAAAAAATCAATAATTTACGTTGAAAACAAAAATGCAATCTCTCCTTTACAGAGGCTGTCTAAAATGTGTTATTTTTGTCATTTGAATAAGATAACGATGAGAAGATATTTTATTGAGTTATATTAAAATATTTCATATTTATTAAAAATGACAACGAGTGCTTTTGAGACAGCTTCTTCTTTATCTTTTATTGAAAAAAATTTTATAATTGGCAAATCGCCCGGGAAATTGTCATCTGTTTGTAATTTAAGTTTTTTCATAAATCATTTCAAATCTTCAAGGTTTTGAAAACCTCAAAGAGAATCTCTACAGTTAAAACAAAAAAATTATAAATGTTAATAAACATCACCGCTTATCTTTATTAGTCTTAATTTTGCAAAAACTTTGATATTTTCAAATAGTTAAATTATTTTTTTATTAAAACATACTTTATTTAATTAATACATAATTATTTGAATTTTTATAGAGACAAATGAATAACAAAAAAAACATTTCTACCTGGCAGCTCCATTTGCAAGAAGAAATTGATGCAGCTTATTTATATCGAGTACTTTCCAGACAAACAAACGAACCGAATAAAAAAGAAATTTACCTTAAATTGGCAAATATTGAAGATAAACATATACGTATATGGAAAGAACTTTTTAATAAGAATGGTATCCCAATTAAGACAATAAAGCCCTCAATACATGCAAATATTTTGGCTTGGACCTCTAAAAGATTTGGAACCCGGGTGTTATTTCGTTCTTTAATGAATAAAGAAGCTGAAGAAGTAAAATCATATATGGGGCTTTACAAACACAGCTCCGATGAACCCACTAAAAATATTGCATTAAAACTTGCTAAAGATTCTGCAAAACATGCAGGGAAACTAATGGATATTAAAGGTACTAGCGGGGAACCCTGGCATAAATCGGAATCCGGAGGTCTTTTAAAAAATATTGTGTATGGTTTTAATGACGGTTTGACGGCAAATTTTGGATTAATCGCCAGTGTAATAGGTGCCAGCGTTACTCCTCAGATAATTTTAATCTCCGGTATTTCGGGAATGATTGCCGATGCCCTTTCGATGGGTTCTTCCGGCTACCTTGCTGCCGCAAGCGAAAAAGAAGTCTATGAGCATGAAATAATGATGGAGAAAGAAGAAATTCTAATGATGCCCGAAATTGAAGAAGAAGAGCTGTCATTAATTTATGAATCAAAAGGAATGAGTAAAGAAAAATCGAGCTTACTTGCGGCTGAAATAATGAAAAACCCGGCTCAAGCTTTAGAAGAAAAAGTAAAGGAAGAATTGGGAATCGGAGAAAAAATTATTAGACCGTTTCGGGAAGGTTGGATCACTAGTCTCGCTACCGCCATTGGAGCATTAATCCCGGTATTCCCGTTTTTTTTCTTTGGTGGTGAAACTGCAATTTGGATTTCTTTTGCTATTTCAATGCTTGCTCATTTCACAGTAGGTGCCGCTAGAAGTTTGTTTACCGGTAGAAGTATTTTTAGAAGTGGATTTGATATGTTTATTGTTGGGTTTGGTATTGCTGCGATAGGTTATTTTTTAGGCGGATTCATTGCAAAGTTACTATGAATGTGTTTTTATTTTAAATCATTGAAGTAGCTTTAAAAAGTTGCAAAATTGTGGGACAAACTTTGCTTTAAGGATAATGCCGAATTCAAAAATTTTTTTTCGAGGGTGTATACATTTCATCTAAAGAACCGAAATATTTGGACGGGTATTCTTATTGGTATTAAATTCTATATAAAAAAACATTTTCTATATATGAGAATTAAAACGAAATATTTCAAAATGAAAATATGCTCGACAGAATAGAAGCTTTTTTTGGATTTTTATTCTTATATTTCATTAATTTAATTCAAAATAATTCTTTGTATAATTATTTATAATGAAAATCTTTTTGTTTGTTTTATTATTATGTTGTTCAAGTCCAATCTATTCACAACAATATTTCATAAGAGGTAAAGTTGTAGATAAAATTAAAAGGACACCGCTCAGCTACAGTAATATCAGAGTATTAAAATCCTCACTCGGCACTGCGGCAAATAAAGACGGCATATTATAAGTTAGTTGCCTCATTTATTGGATACAATTCCGATACCGTTTCAGTAATTTTAACAAGAGATAAAAAAAATATAAATTTTAAGTTATCTCAAACTAGCATAGTCTTTCCCGCAATAATTATAAAACCGGGAGAGAATCCGGCATTAAGAATCATTCGTAAAGCGATTGAAGCGAAAAAAAGGCAATTTAAAAAGTTATTTAATTATGAATACTATGCTTACGCAAAAGGAATAATAAAAACTCAGAAAGCTATTAGTGCAAGAAACCACGGTAGCGGTATAAGTGTCGGTATAAGCATCGGCAGCGATACTTCTTCATTGAAAATCACCGGTATTCTTGAAAATGAAAGCAATGGGTATTATCAAAAACCAGGTAAATATAAAGAAATAATACTTGCCAGGAAGCAAAGTGCTAATTTCCCTCCCAATATTAATATCTTAACCGGCGGTAGATTATTAAAAAATTTTTATGATAACGATATTAATTTTTTAGGAAACAACTTACCGGGTCCAATTTCGAAAAATGCATTAGATTATTATAACTATTATCTCCAAGGAACTTCTGCAATTGATAATAAAACAATCTATCGGATTTATATGACGCCGCTCGATCCTAATAATCCGGGATTTGTCGGTAATCTTTTTATTATGGATAGTTCTTATAATCTTATAAAAGTAGAGCTGGGGATAAATCGTGCAGCGAATGTAGGGGGTTTATTTGATAGTATAAAAATATTTCAGCAATTTTCAAAATTTAGAGATTCTATTTATATGCCCACCGACTACCGCTTATTCGTTAAATTAAGTTATCTAAACTTGGCAAGATTCGAATTTGAATTGAACTCTATTTTTTATGATTATAAAATAAATAAGCATATAAATAAAAAAATATTTAATAAGGCAATAATAACGGTTTTACCGGGTGCAGACAGCAAAAGCAGCAAATACTGGGCAAATGCGGTGGTTATTCCCGATACAAGAGAAGAACAATTGGCTTATAAAAGGATTGATAGCCTAGAAAATATTCCGCGAACATTTTGGGATGATTTTTCAATATTTTCCAACCGTATGAACTTAAGTAATAGTTTCTCTATTAGTGCACCGCTCGGTATGTATCATTTTAATAGAGTAGAAGGTAATTCTCTTGATTTCGGTTTGTTTGTAAATCAGGCAATAGATAGAAGATTGAATTCCTCGCTTCAATTTTCTTACGGATTTGCTGATAAAAGAGTCAAGTCCAACTTCCACGTATCCTATTTTTCCGGTAATTACCGTACGACTAAATTAACGTTAAATATTGTATTAAGTATATGAAGGTACAGAAAAGAACAATAGGCAATTATCAGCAACTCTACATTACATTACCTGCTAAAGTATGT
>CBFDUR010000173.1:0-5138 GCA_965613005.1 uncultured Ignavibacteriales bacterium | reverse complement strand
TTTTGGATTGAGTTAAAATAAATCATTAGGCTCAGGATGACATATTATAACTGTTTTACTATATTATAGCAAAGTAAAAGGAGGTGGATATTATGAAACTATACAAACAAATGGGTGTTAAGGATATTTCATTAAAAGAATATCCTTTTCAATTTGAATTAAATATGCAGTCATATATTATAGAAAATCCTGAAATACTATCGGATTACCTTGATACCTCTAAAGAGTTTAAAGAAATCATAATTAGAACATGGGAATTACCAGTTCATAATAATTATGAGGAAAAGAAATCAAAAGGCAGTGGAAGAATTGATATTTTAGCAGAAATTGTATGTGAAAATCCTAATGATAACATACTTGCCATTATAGAATTAAAAAATGGTAAACTCATTGATTCTCATTTAGATCAACTTGTTAGGTATTTATCCAAATTTAGTGAAAACAAAGATAAGATATTGGAAAGTATTCAAAACACAACTACTTCAAAAAAAACAAATACAAGTATAGAAAATAGTTCTGAATGGAAAAAAAATGCTGTGATAGGTATACTTATTGGAACTGATATTGATGAAGATCTAAAGACTAAATTATTAAAAAAATATAAGTTTACCAAAGGTGCATTTTTTCTTGTCGGACTTATCGTTGCGAACCTTTCGCAGTATAAGCATACAGCTTCAAGCTTCGACGCCTCAATTCCAACAAGAAAAAACGCATGAATTAATCAGGTTAGCTTCTTCAAAAGAAATTCCATGCTTTTCTTTATTCGAATCATTTTTATTTTCATCCCATTCAAACGTGGTAGCTTTCGCCAAATTCCCATCTCTTTTTTTAATAACGAAATATACATATATTTATATGGCTTTTCAACCATATTTATTTTGCCGGTTAACGGCGTTGCCGATAAGCCGCCTGCCCCGTTTTATCCCGATGTTTTTTGTCGGGATGCTTTTTATCTGGGATTTGCTGGTTATGCACACATTTATACTTTTTGTAATCTTTTTACTTCTTTTTTTAATCTTTTCTTTAATTTATCTTTGGTAATTTCTAAATTATATTTCATTTGTAAATTCAACCAAAACTTTTCAGATAAACCAAAATATTCTGATAATCTTAATGCAGTATCTGCAGTAACTGCTCTTTTACCTAAAACTATTTCATTTATTCTTCTGGGAGAAACATTTATATCTTTTGCCAACCTATATTGACTAATATCCATTGGGAGGAGAAATTCTTCAAGTAATATTTCTCCAGGATGAACAGGGCTTAATTTTCTATTCATTTTATTTATCCTTTATGATAATCTATGATTTTAACTTCGAATGCATTATTTTCTTTCCAACTGAAAATTATTCTCCATTGATTGTTTTACTCTTATACTATATTTGCCGGATAAATTACCGGACAATTTTTTCAGACGATTCCCCGGCGGGATTCTTAAATCTCCAATTTTATCAGCAGCATCAATTAATAAAAGTTTTCTATATGCAATTTTTAAAATTATTGATGGAAATTTACTAACTCTTTGTCGATTAAATAATTGTTCGGTGTATTTATTAGCAAAACTTTTAATCATAAATTAAATAATAACGTATGGCGTTAATAAATGCAAGTAAATAATTTTAATTGTGTGTATAACGGCGTTACCGATCTCAAGGAGATCCCTTTAGAATAAGCTGTTTGTTCCGATTTATCCCGATGTCTTTTGCCGGGGCGTTTTTTGTTGGGATCAGAGCTTTGAAATGAATCCTTTATAACATCAGCCGGCATTCTTATTATGTTCTTTATAACTATTTAATAAATCTATTGGATTTATTATTGGGAGTATGATCTTTGAATATGCGGGATTTGAACACAAGGCAGCCAGCATACCTCTAGTTCCCGAAATTGAAATGTTAAGAAATACCGGCATTATTTTATCAGGTATATTATACTTTTTGTTTACCGAGTCAAAAAAAATTTTATGAAAATTTCTTATTTCAAATTTATGAGAGGTTTCAATGCCAAATAAATCAAATCGTTTTTCATCTTTCCGAACAAAAAAGTTAGTCTTTATAGAAATAGAAACACATTTTTCCTTTTCTGAAACATCAAATCTAGTCGCTAAAGCAACTTCACCTTTCTTAATTTCTAATTTTGTTAGACCTAATTCGCTAAAATCATTTTGGAAATAACTTACTTTCTTAATTTCTACAATTCTAAATTCTATTTTTTGTTTCTGCGAAAGATTTATATTTTTTGCCATTTTTCACTTCTTCATTAATTAATATAAGCGTGTGAATAATCGTTAATTGATTTTGCGGGAATTGATATGCCATTCTTATTTTTTTGTATATCAAAACCAAAATTAAGAAATTGACTTTCAAATTTAGGGGGTGGAATAGAATAACTTTAGGGAATTGGATAGAACAACTTATCTCACCCCCTAAATATTTAATAAATGTATAACCTTTTATTCAACCCCCTTAATATCAATCCATTCTTTCTCGATAGGGAAAAAATCTTCACTATCATATTGATTGATACCGATATTATTATGGGATGTTACTTGTGGCGAGAAGATTTCTATATCAATTCCAACTGCGTCTGCAATCTCAACCATTTTTTTAACAGAAATATTAGGAGTTTTTGAAAACAACTGTGATATAGCAGAACGAGACTTACCTAATTTCCGAGCTAAATCTGATTGGGTAATATCATTTTCTTCCATATATGTAAGAATTAAATGATAAAATTGATTAATCACACCCCATGCTTTTTGGTTAGATGTGGGAGATTTTTCAAAAAAAGCATCAATTTCTTGAGAGATATTTTTTGAATTCTTCTTCATATTTTCCCTTTAGTTCATTAATTTTTTTGTATATATCATCGTTTAATGAATCTACTTTTTTTAATATATATTCAAAGAAAATATAATTATTGCCACATTTTTGAAAAAAAAAGAATCTATGCGGCATAGGTCTAATTTCACCATAATTATATCCTTTTAGATTATACTTAATTTTTGGTGATTTAAAATTTGGGACGGTTGCCATCCTACTTATTAAATCTTTTACCAAATCTTTCAAATCATTAGGCAAAGAATTAAATCTTTCCATTACTTTTGTACGGCCATTTTCTAAAACATAATAGATATCGAATATTGGAACGTCATATTCAATTGGTAATTTTAATTTTTTAAATTCAATTAACTTTTTTACTATAACAAATTATATCCAAGGTTATAATGTTAAGTTATATCTTAACAACTGTCAAGAGAGTTTGTATATACATTTTGTATTTTCTTTATGTCTTATAACGGTGTGGTTGCTAAGGGACAACATTGCCAAACTTGTTAATAAAATTTATAATTAGTACAAACTCACTTTTACATACTAATCAGTACAGCAAACTTTACACGGAGGAATAAAACCAGAAATTATATAATTGCCAAGTGCGAAAACAGTTTATCCCGATGTCTTTTGCCGGGGCGCTTTTTGTTGGGATGCCCGATATCGGGGCTGCGAGATAAATTTTTATTTATACCGCATTTTTACTTAACTTCCACCTCAACTATATGCGATGTATCAATACCTAAAATATCAATCACCTTTACCATGATTTTATATTTACCACCTTTTTCGTAAATGTGCGGCACTGTAACAAGTTCAATCTTCGGATTTTTTTTGGTGCGGAATGACTGCCAGATATTCTCGAAAATATAATTACCCGTCCAGTATTCTTTTACTTCGCCGTCTTCTTCTAAATGAATGATTTCCTTTTTATCTTCATAATCAAAATCAACCGACCAGTAATCAATCCAGTCTATCCAATTTTCGGTGAGCAGTTCCCGTTTCAAAATACCGCTTTTGTCCTTGCTTAATTTGGTAATCCGCCCGTTTTCGATAATGACTTTGGAACGACCTTTTTTCAGCGACTGTTCCAGTTCTTCAAGATCGTCTTGTGTATAGTAAGTGGTAAAATCGGTCAATTCAATTTTTACGGCTTTTCCTTTGATGTGTGGTTTTACCTGCACATAAGCAACATCATAAAATTTCACCTGCCCTTTTTGAACGGCGCGTTTGTCAAAAACCTCTTTTGGGATATAGCGTAACCGGATATCCACGCCTTTCCGACGCAGTTCTTCTTTGATGTAAGGCACCAGACCCATCTCAAATTCAAATCCCAAAATATCCACCTGCGTAAACATGTTTTGACGGCATTCTTCAAATACATCTTCAACCAGCGTTTTGGTAATAGGCACGCTCAATGGACCCACATGCACAAACCGCCCAGCTTTTTTGCCGTGCAAGTATTTGTGACTCTCAACCCGCTGAGCGGAATAACCCTCTAAAATGAGACCGACATATTTTTCCTGTTTGGCTTCCAACAATTTTTCCTGTTGTTCCTGCGGAATGTTAGCCGGCACGCCAAAGAAAAACTGTCGTTCATATTTGCCCAGGTTGAGTACTTCAAAAGCGCGGTATTGTTTCCCTGCTTTTTTCAGTTCCCGCTGCACCTGGATCATGCGCTTGCGGGTAGTGTGAATAGCAAACCGTCCCAAATCGCAGGCAATCCATTTTCTACCCAATTTTTCCGCCACAGCCGCGGTAGTTCCGCTACCGCAGAAGAAATCGGCGACTAAATCACCTTCGTTACTGCCGGCTTTGATGATGCGCTCTAACAGGGCTTCGGGTTTTTGGGTAGCATAATTAATCCTCTCAATTGCCATAGAATTTATATACTTAATATTATCCCACCAATCTTTTGCTCTAGTTCCTTCTTTCATATACAGTTTATATTTTTTACCTCTTAAATATTGCCATCGATATTTACCTTTTTCGTCTTCCTCGCTATAGTGAGCACCGGCATCCGCATATGCTTCGTATGGTTGATTCCAAATATAATTTTTATCTTTTATATAAAAATAAATAACATCATGTGAATTCTGATAAAGTTTTGAAGCGGCAGACCATCTACGGTAGGCCCAAATTATTTCATTCCTAAAATTAATAACACCATATATGTCGTCCAACATTAGTTTTAATACACTTGAGACTCTCCAATCACAATGCACATAAATACTGCCATCTTCCGCCAGCAGTTGGTGCATCAGTTTTAGCCGTTCATACATCATGGAAAGGTAAGACGAAATACCCCGG
>CBFDUR010000172.1:0-5161 GCA_965613005.1 uncultured Ignavibacteriales bacterium | reverse complement strand
ACTGTTAATTTTTCAATATAAATCCCTTTTTGGTTCCGGCTTGTCCAGGTTAGGTAATTAGACCAATTAGAAATTAGATCAATTATTCAAGTACTTCATCATTAATATAATGGGCAACGATTAGTTACAAAATTGATAATTAAAAATATATAATTGTTTAATTATATTTTACTCTAAAATCTTTTGCAAAGCTGTCCCGTTTTTTTTACGGGGAAAAACAAAGATTTAACTTGTAATATTATATTATCCTATTCCCTTAGTTGACCGCTGTTTTTTATTTTTTAAAAACTTTACTTTAGAGACAGATACAAATTAATGAGTCTCTTCTGAAAAGGTAATCCTCCTGTGAAAAAACTTTTCGATTTGTTAATATTCACAATTTGAAAACTTAGTAAAGTATTTTTAGATATCCTTTATGATGAAACAACGATAATAACTTATCAAAGATTTCAACAAGTGAAATTAATCACTATTTTTTTTAATTACCAAATTGAATCTGTTTTCTCTTTCAACTATATTTATAAAACCTTTTGGAATAAATTTTAATTGTACAAAAAGAAAATTAAAGAAAATAAAATCATTGCGAATCAAATAATTGAGACTATAACCATATAGCCGCTCATTGAGTGGCTATTTTTTTGTACGAACTTTTTATTTATGATAATTTCAAAAATCATTAAAAAATTATGAGTAAAGAAACATTAACTGCAAAGTTACTTCTCGAAGACGGTTCGGAATTTACCGGAATCAGTTTCGGATTTCCAGAGAATACCAACGGTGAAGTTATATTTAATACCGGAATGGTCGGTTATCCCGAAACGATGACTGATCCTTCATATCAAGGACAAATTTTAGTTTTCACTTATCCGTTGATTGGAAATTACGGTGTACCTGATGATGAAAAAGTAAACGGTCTTTATAAAAATTTTGAGTCCGACAGGATTCATTGCAGAGGAATTATTGTTTCGGATTATTCAAAAGAATATTCTCATTGGAGTGCAAAAAAATCTCTTTCCGAATGGATGATCGAACAAAAAATTCCCGGGCTTTTCGGAATTGATACCAGAATGCTCACGAGAAAATTACGCGAAAAAGGCACCATGCTTGGGAAAATTGTAATTGATAAAAATAAAAACATTGAATTTGAAGACCCCAACAAGCTGGATTTAGTTAAACAGGTAAGCATTAAAGAACCGGCAGAATATAAACGCAGCGGCAAAAAAATCATCCTTGTAGACTGTGGAACGAAAAATAATATTATCCAAGCATTTCTAGCTAGAAATATAACGGTATTAAGAGTTCCGTACGATTACGATTTTTCAAAAGAAAATGCAGACGGTATCTTGATCTCTAACGGGCCCGGCGATCCCAAAATGTGTACAGCTACTATAGAAAATACTAAAAAGGTTTTATCAAATGGGAAACCTGTTTTAGGAGTATGCTTGGGTTCTCAAATTATCGCATTAGCCGCCGGTGCAGACACATATAAACTAAAATATGGACATCATAGCCACAATCAACCATGTAATGAAATGGGGACTAAAAGATGTTACATTACTTCACAAAACCACGGTTATGCAGTTGATGTAGAAACATTACCGGAGGATTGGCGTGAATGGTTCGTAAACGATAATGACGGGACAAATGAAGGAATAATCCATATTTCAAAACCGTTTTTTGCAGCACAATTTCACCCGGAAGCTTCTCCCGGTCCCGATGACACGGAATTCATTTTTGATATGTTTTTGAGGGCTTTATAATGATAAAAAAAGGTAAACCTAAAAAAGTACTGATACTCGGTTCAGGAGCATTACAAATAGGTCAAGCCGGCGAATTTGATTATTCCGGAAGCCAAGCTATAAAAGCGTTAAAAGAAGATGGAATAACAACGGTGCTTATTAATCCTAATATCGCAACAATTCAAACTTCGGAAAATTTTGCCGATAAAATTTATTTTCTGCCTATTAAAACCGGCTTCGTTGAAAAGATTATTGAAAAGGAAAAACCCGACGGCATTCTTCTTCAATTTGGAGGTCAAACCGCTCTGAATATAGGAGTTGAGCTTTATGAGAAAGGTATATTTGAAAAGTATAATATCAAGGTACTGGGAACGCCGATTAAAGCAATTCAATCCACTGAAGATAGATTACTGTTTATTAATAAGGTAACTGAAATAGGATTGAAAGTTGCAAAAAGTAAAACCGTCGGTAATATAGATGAAGCAGTGGAAGCCGCAAATAAAATCGGTTATCCTGTTATGGTAAGAATTGCTTACGCACTCGGTGGATTAGGTTCAGGTATTGTTGAAAACCGTGATGAGTTGGTTCAAAAAGCAAGTAAAGCTTTTAAGTTTACAAAACAAATATTAATTGAAAGATCTCTTCGAGGCTGGAAAGAAATTGAGTATGAAATTGTAAGAGACCGTTTTAATAATTGTATTACTATTTGTTCGATGGAAAATATTGATCCAATGGGTATACATACGGGCGATAGCGTTGTTATTGCTCCTGTTCAAACACTTTCGGCAAAAGAAAATTTTATGCTTCGCTCTATTGGAATAAAACTAATACGAGAACTTGGAGTTGTGGGCGAGTGTAATATTCAATATGCCTTAGACCCGAATTCATCGGATTACCGTATAATTGAAGTAAACGCAAGATTAAGCAGAAGTTCTGCTTTGGCTTCTAAAGCAACAGGCTATCCATTGGCTTTTATTGCAGCTAAGTTATCGCTGGGTTATGCTCTAAATGAAATAGAAAATATAATCACACAGGAAACTTCAGCTTGTTTTGAGCCTGCTCTCGACTATGTTGCGCTAAAGTTCCCACGATGGGATTTGCAGAAATTTCACCAGGTAAGTACTCAACTTACTTCCGAAATGAAATCCGTCGGCGAAGTTATGTCCCTCGGTCGAAGCTTTGAGGAAGCCTTACAAAAAGCTATTAGAATGCTCGATGTGGGAATGAATGGTTTTGTGGAAAATAGTCTCGAATTTGAAGACTTGGATAAAGAACTTTCCGAACCTACCGATAAGAGAATTTTCGCAGTAGCCGAAGCATTAAAAAGAGGGTATTCGATTGACAAAATTTATGAGCTTTCCAAAATTACAAAATGGTTCCTCTATAAGATGAAAAACATCATTGATACCGAAGCAAAACTGAAGAATAAAAAAATTAAAGATATAACTACGGAAATTATGCGGGAAGCTAAAAAGAACGGTTTTTCAGATTTTCAAATAGCCCGGCTTATTAATGCAAGTGAATTAGAAATAAGAAGGTTCAGAAAGTCTTTAAATGTTATCCCCGTAGTAAAACAAATTGATACCTTGGCAGCCGAATATCCTGCACAGACAAATTACCTTTATTTAACCTATCATGGTAGTGAAAACGATATACCGTTAGGGGGTAAAAAACAAATCGTTGTTCTCGGAAGCGGTGCATACCGAATCGGTTCTTCTGTAGAATTCGACTGGTGTTGTGTTAATACTGTGGCAACTCTTAATAAGCTGAATTGCAGCACTATAATGATAAATTGCAATCCTGAAACAGTAAGCACTGACTATGATATTTGTGACAAGCTATATTTTGAACAGTTAACGTTCGAAAGAGTTCTCGATATTTATGAATTGGAAAATCCTGACGGAATTATTGTTTCGATGGGGGGACAAATACCCAATAATCTTGCCGTAAAACTTCACAATGCCGGAATAAATATAATCGGTACTTCTCCCGAACAAATTGATAATGCCGAGAATAGGAATAAGTTCTCTAAAATTTTAGATAAATTGGGCGTTGACCAACCTGATTGGAAAGAGTTAACAAGTATTGATGAAGCAAAAGAGTTCGCAAAAAAAGTCGGGTATCCGGTTCTAATAAGACCAAGTTATGTACTCAGCGGTGCAGCAATGAGCATTGTGTTAAACGACGATGAATTGGAAATTTTCTTAATTAAGGCTGCAGCTATCAGTATGGAATATCCGGTAGTTATCAGTAAATTTATAACTCACGCTAAGGAAATAGAGATAGATGCAACAGCAAATTTTGGTGAACTTTATTGTTATGCTATATCCGAACATGTAGAAAATGCCGGAGTCCATTCCGGTGATGCCACAATTGTATTACCGCCGCAAAGGACTTATCTCGAAACAATGCGCCGCGTAAAAATTGTTACAAAAAAAGTTGCAAAAGCACTTAAGATTACCGGTCCGTTTAATATACAATTTATAGCTAAAGATAATGAGATTAAAGTAATCGAATGTAATTTAAGAGCTTCGAGAAGCTTTCCGTTTGTTTCAAAAGTATTGAAAATTAATTTTATTGAACTCGCTACCAAACTAATGATGGGAGAGAAATTACCTAAAATTGATAAATCATCTTTTGATGTGGATTATGTTGGAGTAAAAGCTCCGCAATTTTCATTTACCCGGTTAAAAGGTTCTGATCCGGTGCTTGGTGTTGAAATGGCTTCTACCGGCGAAGTAGCATGCCTCGGAGATTATTTTGATGAAGCTTTTTTGAAGAGCTATATTTCAACGGGTTTTAAACTTCCCGAAAAAGCCATTATGCTTTCAACAGGTACACCTAAAGATAAAGCAGAATTACTTAACGAAACCAAAAAGCTATATGAACTTGGTATAAAATTTTATGCCACAAGGGGAACAGCTAATTACCTTAAAGCCAACGGAATGGATGCTGTAATTTTACATTGGCCGTTAGAAAAGAAAATACCGAATATTATGACATATCTAAACGAGGGGAAAATTGATTTGGTAATTAACATCCCGAAAAGTTCCGAAAAATATGAGTTGGATAATGATTATTTAATAAGAAGAAAGGCGGTAGATATGAATATCACGCTTATCACAAATGTTCAGGTAGCCAAAAGGTTTATAAAGGCATTTAGAAGATTTAGAGAAGATGACCTGTTAGTCAAAAGATGGGATGAGTATAATTAATTCCCGGCACGCTAAAGAGCAATTAAAAAGTCAAAATTAAAAAGTTAAAAGTCAATCCGCTGCGGCGGAAAAATATTCTTTACAAAAAAAACCAATCCCGGCACTTCACAAAAAAAATATGTAAGTGCAAAAATGCATTTTGATTTTGATAAAAAATTAATTATTTTTTAAAAAATTGAAACCACCAATGAAATTATACACATATCA
>CBFDUR010000171.1:0-5168 GCA_965613005.1 uncultured Ignavibacteriales bacterium | reverse complement strand
AGGTGGTTCTACGCCGGTAACGTTGGAACAGGCTGAGAAGGAACCGATTTTCACTTTCCGGTCAGCATATTTTATTAATTGCCTGCGCAGTTCTTCCGGATCAACCCGATTATTCTCATCCTGCTGCAGCAGCACCATGTCGGCAATAGTCTCTAACCACGAAGTCTGGTTGGAGTGGTGCTCCATGTGAGTAATGAAGACTACCGGTTTTTCTTCTTTGGGAATGCATTTTCCCTCTTCATAAGTGGCACAGTTTTTAAAACCAAGAATACGTTGCAGCTTGTTGATCACTTCGGTCATACCAAAACCGGCGGTGATAATGACATCATCGGAACCTGCGTGTACATGTTCTTTGATCTTTTTGTGAGCATAATGATAGGCTTTGGTCATCAGCGTGCCTGTTTCCGACGTCTCGGTGTGTGTATTTCCGACAAAAGGCCCGATTATTTTTGTAATTCTCTCTTCGATGGGGGCATAAAGTCTTCCGCTGGCAACCCAGTCGGCATAAATCATTTTTTTCAGGCCATAAGGCGTCTCGAAATATTGTTCGTTGCCGACGGTGTTCTTCCTGAACTTTTCAAAATGTTTTTCCAGATTCTGCATGCCTCTATTATTTTTCGTGTTTTTGTAATGACTGAAAACAAAAAAACAGTTTCTTTCGATGAAAAAAACTGTTTTGAATTTATATGTCAGGTGTCAAAGAAAAGATTTGACAACAACAAGCGCCGCTACAGCAACAATGGTTCATTTACTTCATTTTTTATAAGGCAAAGATATGTTTTTTGCCAGATTTCAATCGTTTGAATGCTAATTTGGAAAGATGATAACTTGGTTCTGTCCTTTTGGTTGAGACTAAACATTCATTTATCCCTGTCGCAAGAGGAATATAGATAACACTTTTAAACTTTTTGTGCTTTTATTACAATGAAACTTCCCTGACCATATCCTTTCATCACCTCTTGTATTTTGTCTATTTCATCAATCCGGCCAAAAACAGTTTGATATGTGCTGATAATTTTAAATCCGCTATTCTTTAAAAGTCCGTATAATTCCTCTGTGCCGAAAAATGTAGCATCCTTATAAAAAATACTTTTGTCTTTTTGTTGTAAATACAATTTTCCAATGGGACTATCCTTATCCACAAATCCGATAATGAAATGACCGTCATTCTTTAAAACACGATGTACTTCCCGAAGTGATTTATAGATATTATCTAAAAAACAGATGGTAGTAACCATTAAAGCGGCATCTTTACTTTTCCCGGCATAGGGCAGATCTTCGGCAACGGCATTGATAACCCTCAGGTGCCTTTTCTTTGCTTTTTCACGCATTGATTCGGAAGGTTCTACCCCTTCTTCAATGCCCAATGGCGCCGCAAACATTCCGCTACCAATTCCTATTTCAATAATATCTCCTTTTTCGGGTAAAGTTTTTTTAATAGCTTTCAACTCCGATCGAAAAGCATACTTGTTGATAACAAACCAATTATCATATTCATCAGCATACAAATCAAATGGTTTTGTCTTAGGCATGGTTATTTATTTTTAATGCTTTCCCGTCTAACGTCTTAGTTTTTTCAGGAAATTTTCCTTGCCACCATCAAACGACCATAGTTATGAAAATAGAGGTGTTCTTTAAAATCGCCAAAGCCAAATTTCGAAAGCATTTTTTTCAGGTCGCGTTCAATAAAATCGAAGGCATACGGACATTCGCCCTTTTGAAAAGGAATGCGGTAATAAAACGGCATGGCATACATATCGAACTCACCAAAATCAAGAATATTGAATGTTCCGTTAGGTTTTAAATGGTTAAAGGCATTTTGAATAATATTTTCTCGGATGTTTTGAGGAAAGCCGTGCAGCACAAAGCTGATAAACACTTTATCGTAGGTTTTGTCTAACTGAAACGGCTGGTCGATACGTTGGCTAATGAATTGGATATTGGAATATTGCCGACAGTTTTCACTGAACTGTTTTTCCATGGCTTCGGAAATATCCAGCCCGGTGATAAAATCTTTATCGTCAAGATATTGCATCATTAGGCAGGCGTTTCGGCCGGTACCACAACCCAAATCCAGAATAGAATTTCCCTTTTGGATATGCATGTCGCTGATAGCACGATGGATAAAGTCTTTGTATTTGCCAAGCGATAAGATATTCATCAATTTGTCGTAATGTTTCGAGACAAACGGGTTAAGTTCCACGCCTGATTCGGGGTACAATTTTTCCATGCTTTTTTTATTCCAGCCAGGGGTCCATATTGGTGTTGGGATTGGCGTAAATATCCGTATTGTTATACCGTAAAATTGTTTTGATGATATCTATTTTCCCGACTGCTTCTTTGTTTCCCGGATTAATTTCCACTACTTTGATATAGTCATTGATAGCAGCGCCATAGCGGTTTAGCTTATAGAAAAATTCAGCTCGTATGAAATATAATTCTTCATCTTCCGGCTGAGCTTTAATGGCTTCATCCAACATTTTCACGGCCTTAAGAATATTTTCTTCACCTTCTATGCCCTGAAGTTGTTTTAACAATTTCCTTTTTTCCAATTTTGGTCATTTATTATAGCATCCCGGGCAGCCTCATTTAAGGCAATGCTCCAAGGCGAATGTTCAGCAGCAGTTGCAATGGGAATTATACTTTTAACTATTTTGGAATACATAATTGCCCACTCTAAAACTTGCATTCCTCCCAATGAACCGCCGGCAACTGTTACGAGTGAATTTATTCCTAAATTTTTTATTAGTTCATATTGCACATTAACCATATCTCTGATAGTAATAATGGGGAATTCCAATCTGTATATTTTGCCGGTTTTTGGATTAATATCTGCCGGCCCGGTAGTACCGTAGCAACTTCCTAAAAAGTTTTGACATACCACAAAATATTTGTCGGTATCGAAAACTTTTCCTGGACCAATCAGTGTATCCCACCATCCTCTCTTACCGGAATACATATTATTGTAATTATAGAGAAATTTATCATTTTTAGTCAGATTCAATTCCTTTTTATTAATTAAACCGGCAGCATGTGCATTACCTGTAAGAGCATGGCATATTAAAATTGCATTGGTACCATCACTATTTAAATTCCCATATACTTGATAAGCGACTCTCACATTTTTTAATAATTTATCACATTGGAGTTTTAAAGGTTGATTCTCTTTAAATAAAATCGTAAAATGAGTTTCACTTTGAATTTCAGCTATTTTATTTAGTCTTTTATTCAATGTCTGTTATTGATTGTTTTTAAATTGTTTTTTATAAAATTACGGCAGCATGGAAAACCATTCTGCGCTACCGATGCTTTTTATTTATTAGCTTCAACTTTAATAGCTGTTTTTATTGCTTCGTCGAAGTCTTCTATTATATCATCGATGTGTTCTATACCAACCGATACTCTAATTTGTTCGGGTGTAACTCCTGCATTAAGTTGTTCAGAATCGGATAATTGTTGGTGAGTAGTTGATGCCGGATGGATTACGAGGGTTTTAGCATCACCTACATTTGCAAGCAAGCTGGATAGAGATACATTATTTATAAAAGCTTTGCCGGCTTCGATTCCTCCTTTAATACCGAAAGAAAGCATTGAACCGAATAACCCGTGAAGTAGATATTTTTTTGCTTTTTCGTGATAGGGATGACTTTCGAGACCTGGATAAGATACCCATTCGACAGCTTGATTTTTCTCTAGCCATTGAGCCAATTTTAAAGCATTTTCACTATGCCGTTCAATCCTTAACGACAGGGTTTCCAAGCCTTGAAGGAATAAGAATGCATTGAACGGGCTTAATGCAGGGCCTAAATCTCTTAATCCTTCTACTCTAGCCTTAATTATAAAAGCTATATTACCGAATTGGGAATCTTTTCCGAATACTTCATTAAACTTCAAGCCATGATAACCGGGCGAGGGTTCGGTAAAAATTGGGAAATTACCGTTGCCCCAATCAAATTTTCCGGAATCTACTATGATACCGCCTATTGAAGTCCCATGACCTCCGATCCATTTAGTTGCAGATGCTGTAATTATATCTGTACCGTGGTCTAGAGGACGAACAAGATATCCTGCTGCACCAAAAGTATTATCAACAACCAATGGAATGCCATGTCTGTGCGCTACTTCGGCAATTTGTTCTATATCGGCAATATTCAATTTTGGATTGCCGATTGATTCTATGTAAAGAGCTTTAGTCTTTGGATCAATTAATTTCTCAAAATCTTCAGGCGCGTCACCTACAACGAATTTAACTTTTATTCCTAGTCGAGGTAAAGTAACCTTAAATTGATTATAAGTGCCTCCATATAAAAGGCTGGAAGAAACGATATTCTCACCGGCTTGTGCCAAATTAGTAATGGCAATTATTTGAGCCGCTTGTCCCGATGCGGTTGCCAAGGCAGCGATACCACCTTCAAGAGCAGCAATCCTTTTTTCAAAAACATCAACTGTTGGATTCATAATTCGTGTATAAATGTTTCCGAATTTTTGAAGCCCGAATAAATCTGCAGCATGTTGTGCGTTTTCAAACACGTATGAGGTTGTTTGATAGATAGGAACTGCTCTGGCTCCTGTGGTTGGGTCAGGTTCTTGACCTGCGTGTAATTGCAAAGTTTCATATTTGAAACTGTGTTCTTTTCCATTTGTGCTCATTTTCTTTACCTTTCAATTTTATTATTGATAAT
Organism: uncultured Ignavibacteriales bacterium; assembly: GCA_965613005.1. Taxonomy (GTDB): domain Bacteria; phylum Bacteroidota; class Ignavibacteria; order Ignavibacteriales; family Ignavibacteriaceae; genus CAVVVS01. The sequence continues at coordinate 486 of CBFDUR010000171.1, read as the reverse complement.
GAATCGTTGTTGTTTTAAAATTCGAAATAATCAAAGACATTATTATCAGTAGTTCAATATTAAATGTGATTTCAAAAAAAAACCTCTTCGGAAAGATTTCACGAAGAGGTTTTTAAATTAAAACATCTTTTCTCATCTTTCCCTTTTACACCGTATTATAAACGGTAGGGCAGGAAGTAGCACCATGACTCCTGTAATAAAACAGGACGGTTGCTAAGGTTTCACCGGGCCTGATCCCTCAACCTTTCTCGATAAGAGTTTTCTATTATTTTTATAACCTTGGTTATGTCATATTCTTATTTTCTATATTAATCTAATAAAAAAACCCTTCTCAATTTGATCCGGAAGGGTTTTGGCTTAAAGTAAAATTTATTATTAAATAATATAAAAAAATATGAAATTAAAATCAATATTGAAAGAGATCAACTAAATCATTATCAACAATCTCTTGATAAACTTAATTAAATATTCATTTCCGCAACTGTT
>CBFDUR010000170.1:0-5171 GCA_965613005.1 uncultured Ignavibacteriales bacterium | reverse complement strand
TATGAGAATCAACTCTTACGCCGAAGCCACCTGGGAAATGACATGAATGTATTTTACCGGGAGAGGGTCTAAATCCAAATTCAGGGTCTTCGGCATTAATTCTGAATTCAATACTGTGCCCGACAGGTTCTTTAATAGATTTTTGAATCTCTTGTCCGGCGGCAACCAAAATTTGTTGTCTTACCAAATCTACACCATATACCCATTCGGTAACAGGATGCTCAACTTGAATCCTGGTATTCATCTCCATAAAATAGAAATTTTTATACTTATCTAATAAGAATTCGATCGTTCCTGCACCCTCATAATTAACCGCTTTTGCACCCAATATTGCGATTTCGCCCATTTTTTTTCTTAATTGTTGATCAATTGCCGGAGAGGGTGATTCTTCGATAAGTTTTTGGTGTCTTCGCTGCACGGAACAGTCTCTTTCGCCGTAATGACGAACATTGCCGTGCATATCACCCATGATTTGAATTTCAACATGACACGGATTTTCAACAAATTTTTCTAAGTAAACATCCGGATTACCGAATGAAGATTCTGCTTCATTACGAGCTGTTTGATAGGCTATATCGAAGTCCTCTTTTTGCCAAACGATTCGCATACCTTTTCCACCACCACCGGCAGAAGCTTTAATAATAACCGGGAAACCAATGCTACGGGCAATTTCTTTCCCTTGGCCGGCATCATTTATAATTCCATCGCTACCCGGTACAACCGGAACTCCGTTCTTTTTCATTGTCTCTTTTGCGAAGGATTTATCACCCATAGCAGAAATCATTTCGGGTGAAGGACCGATAAACTTAATATCCGATTCAGCACATATTTCTGAAAAACCGGCATTTTCAGCCAAGAAGCCATAACCGGGATGAATAGCATCAGCGCCGGTAATTTGAGCGGCAGAAATTATAGATGGTATTTTTAAATAACTATCCCTGCTTGATGCCGGGCCTATACAAACCGCTTCATCTGCAAATGTAACATGTAATGACTCTCTGTCAGCTTCAGAATAAACAGCAACAGTTTTAATTCTTAATGCTATTTCGCCTCTATTAGCGATTAAAATCTTATGAAACAAAATATCCTCTATGTTAAATAAGAATCAGACGGAAGTATCGATTAAAAACAAGGGTTGATTATACTCTACAGGTTTTCCGTTATCGACAAGAATTTTTACAATTTTTCCCGTTGTATCGGATTCTATTTCATTCATCAGTTTCATTGCTTCAACGATGCAAAGTACGGTTCCCGGCGAAATTATATTACTTACCTGAACATAGGCATCTGCATCCGGAGCCGGCGATCTATAAAACGTACCCACTATAGGCGACCGGATTTCGTGATAATTTTCCGCTTTAATTTTCTGCTCCTGCTCTTTTGCAGATATTGCAGCTTCGGCTGATTCTTGGTTTGATTTATCCGGTAACGGCTGTTTTAAATATACTTCCGAATGATTTACCCCGCCAGGCATTTGCATATTCTTTGCAATCTTTACTTTAAATCCATTTTCCTCAACTTCCAAATCGGTTATTTCACTTGTATCAACTATCTTAACAAGTTTTTTTATAATATTTAAATCCATTTTACTGCCTTAATTTTAAGATTTTACTCTTTCGACATAATCCCCGGTTCTGGTATCAATTTTTAAAATATTTCCCTCCTCAATGAATAGAGGTACACTTACCGTAGCACCCGTTTCAACTTTTGCAGGTTTTGTAGCACCTGTCGCAGTATCTCCTCTGAATCCCGGTTCCGTTTTCACTACTTTTAAATTGACAAAGATGGGAATTTCAACATTAATTATTTCATTACCGTTAAACAATAAATTAACTTCTTCACTTTCCTTTAGATAATTAACTCCTACTCCAAAATATTCAATCGGAACATTTATCTGTTCAAATGTTTCATTATCCATGCATACCAAGAAATCATCTTCACGATATAGATATTGATATTTTCTTCTTTCTACTCGAACGATTTTTATATTTTCACCGGCTCTGAAAGTATTATCCAATACTTTACCCGATTTTAAATTTTTAAGAGTGGTTCGTACAAAGGCTCCGCCTTTCCCGGGTTTTACATGTTGAAATTCGACGATTGAATACAAATCATTTTTAAATTTTATAATTAAACCATTTCTAAAATCAGAAGTATCCGCCATAAATCTTATTTGAATTTGTTATTAAATAGAAAGAAAAAATAGATATATAACCTTTGAAAGTCAAGGAAGTATAATTTTCTTAAATTGGTTTTTTTAACAAAAATACATGCATTTTTTATAATTTCTTACCTCTTTTAATCCAAAAATGACAAAAATAGAAAAGTTGGAAACTTAATTAATTTGGATACTTTATAATAAACGGCATAATTTATATTGTGAGATAAATACGGATTTAACCCAACGTAAAAATTATTCTTTTATCTGCACCGATGACTTTAATTTTTCATGAAGGAAAAGAAAAAATATATTTTGAGTCTTAAAGGAAGGAATAAATTCCTTTCTTTATCATATTTATTTTTACTAATTTACCGTTTAAAAATCATCACTAACAGACAATAAAATTTAATGAAATATCTTCGTCAACTTTATGATTGGGTTTTACACTGGGCGGAAACTCCTTACGGAGGAATTGCTTTATTTATTTTAGCTTTTGCCGAATCATCTTTTTTCCCCATTCCGCCTGACGCTCTGTTAATTGCTCTAGTCTTAGGCGTAACTTCCAAAGCATTTAAGTATGCGACTATTTGCACGCTCGGATCAATTACAGGTGCACTTTTGGGTTATTCGATTGGACATTTCTTATGGTGGACCCCTTCAGGTGAATTTACTTCAATTGCTAATTTTTTCTTTAGCCACTTCCCGAGTTTTACTCATGCTACATTCTATAAAATTCAGAATTTATATGAGCAATATAATTTTTGGATAATATTTACCGCCGGTTTTACTCCTCTTCCGTATAAAGTTTTTACTATTTCTGCCGGTGCATTCAGTGTAAATCTCCCTATGTTTATAATAGCCTCCATTTTCTCAAGAGGGGGCAGATTCTTTTTAGTTTCCGCATTGATATGGAAATTTGGACCACAAATAAAAACTTTTATCGATAAATATTTCAATATACTTGCTTTCAGTTTTACATTCCTTTTAATAGGTGGATTTATAGTCATTAAATTTTTTATTTAGATAATGGAATAAAATAAGTTATCGGATTACAACCCCCTAAATAATGTTTGTCTCTAAAGTAAAGTTTTTATTTGAATATAAAAATAGCTTCCGACTAAAGAACGTGTGTGAAAACTAAAAAACTCTTTGGTAAGTCTTTATCACATATGGATACAGTAGATGTTGATCGGGAGTACTTAAAAGAATTACTCAACACGAGAAATCAAATTCGATTAGAATAGAGTTTAGAAAAAAGGAGGACAAAAAACTAAACTCCGAACTCCTGACCCTATGAAAGAAAAATAATTAGTTACGAGAATTGCATCGTAAAAAAGAAAGTCGCATTTTTGCATAAAAGAATGAGGTAATATCCTGATTATCACAATAATCAGCTTACTGTAAAACTATATACGCAATCAAGCCCAAGAATGAATACTGATGTTAAAGAAGTTGGTCAATATATTTTCTTGTACTTGTTTTTGTGCTTTCGACATTTTTAAAATTACTGGATTTCCGTACTACTGTTGATTTGTTTGTAAACTTGCTCGGCATGAACTATACAATAAATAAAAAATAAAGCAGTTAAATAATGAAACAATATAATAATTTACTTAAAAGTTTCCGTAAGCCCAATGAATATTTTTAATTCTATAGGGTAAACCTAGGTAATTCTGTGACGAACAGACTAAAAAAATAATTCAACAAAAGCTTGATATAATTATTAATTTATTATATATTTACGCTTAATAACCTTAAATATTAAGGTAGTTATGCTAATACTAATAATTATTTATGTAATATCACAGTATTTACTTAATTCATTAAGGTTTTTATAAATTGATAATTTAAACTTTTATTCACAAAGAAAATAAGAGCAGAAACATGAAAAAAATTGAAGCGATCATACGTCCGCATAAGTTGGAACATGTACACCACACTCTTCAGGAAGCAGGGTTCGGTGGATTAACGGTAACCGAAGTTAAAGGTTACGGCAGACAGAAGGGACATACGGAAATTTACCGGGGTTCCGAATATAATATCGAGTTTGTTCCTAAAATCAAAATCGCATTGGTTTGTTCGGATGAGCAGTTGGAGAATGCAATATCGATAATTATAAATACTGCTAAAACAGGTGAGGTCGGCGACGGTAAAATATTTGTTCTTCCTGTTGAAGATACTATAAGGATACGCACTGAAGAGTCGGGTAAAAGTGCCTTGTAAACAAGTAATAACATCAGAAAGGTTAAAAAATGGAAAAAAATAAAATAGTACTCATTTTAGTCTTTTTAACAACGATATTATACAGTTCCCATTCTTTTTCACAAATACAGATCGGAACAGATGTTTACAGTAGATATATTTGGCGCGGCATGGACATCGGTAATTCACCAAGTTTTCAGCCGGCAATAACCTTCACAGCCGGAGGTTTTTCAATCGGTGCATGGGGAGCTTACAGTTTTGCAGGTATTTCAAGTGTATATTCTGAAAATGATTTATTGACATCTTATTCTGTTAAAACAGACTTCGGTATCTTCACTTTATCCTATACCGATTACTACTTTCCAAGCGCCGGATTAAAACTCTTTAATTACAAAAATGACGGTAAAGGTGCACATACTCTCGAAGCCGGAATCGGTTATATCGGCACTAAATCATTTCCGCTTTCCTTTTCCGGTTATATCAATTTTTACAACGACCCCGATAATTCATCTTATTTCGAAATTGATTATCCGTTTAGCGTAAATAATGTTGATATTTCTTTATTCGTAGGAGCATCGGGTGGGAACAGTGCAGTTTACAGTACGAATAAATTTTCCGTAATAAATACAGGCATTACATTCTCAAAGGAAATACCTGTTACTGGAAAATTTAGTTTACCTATTCACGTTTCATATATTGTTAATCCTAATCAAGAGCAAAGCTATTTGATAATCGGTCTAAGCTTATAAAACATGGCTCTATTCTAAAAAGGGATAGATTTTTATCACTAACCACGTCCTTTAGGGAG
>CBFDUR010000169.1:0-5181 GCA_965613005.1 uncultured Ignavibacteriales bacterium | reverse complement strand
ATATCGGTTTGGTGGACAAAATTACACCAAGGGTTATAACTTAAAAACTGTGGAAATTACTCAAAACGGTAGAACAGAAGCAGCGAATTATTTAGTTTCCGATACCCGGATGCAGATAATTCTTCCCAGATCTATACCTCATAAAGGTGGGAGAGTCATAATTACGATTAGATATAGTTTCCAAATTCCCCATTATGGCTCTGACCGTATGGGCTGGCTTAAAACAAAAAATGGAATTATTTATGAATTAGGACAATGGTATCCGAGGATGGAAGTTTACGATGATATAATCGGCTGGAATACACTCCCATATCTCGGAGCCGGTGAATTTTATCTGGATTATGGCAATTTTGATTACAGAATAACAGTTCCCGCCAACCAAATAGTAGTTGGCTCTGGTAAATTACAAAATCCGGATGATGTATTGACAAGAACTGAACGGAGAAGGCTTAAAGAAGCTAGTAAAAGTGATTCGACAATATACATTATTAAAGTAAATGAAGTAAATAAACCATCGATGCGCCCGGTGGAAAAAGGAATGCTGACGTGGCACTTTAAGATGAAGAATACCAGAGATGTTTCATGGGCCAGTTCAAAAGCATTCGTTTGGGATGCCGCCAGAATAAATTTGCCGAAAGGGAAAAAAGCTTTGGCAATGTCTGTATATCCTGTTGAATCTGCATCGGACAGTGCTTGGGGCATGTCTACCGAATATGTTAAATCATCAATAGAATTTTATTCAAAAGCTTACTTTGTCTATCCTTATCCGGTTGCAGTAAATATAGCCGGTATTGTGCACGGAATGGAATATCCCGGCCTTGTATTTTGCGGCTGGAAGTATAAGGGCGGAAGGTTGTGGGGTGTTACAACTCACGAGATCGGACATACATGGTTCCCGATGATTGTTGGTTCGGATGAACGAGAGTATGCTTGGATGGATGAAGGCTTTAATACGTTCGACAATATTTATTCAACTAAAAATTTTAATCATGGCGAATATTACAATACAAGGCGTGATTCCGCTCCTTTGATTGTTCCGTTTATGTTAAGAAAGAATATTCAACCCATATTGACTTACGCCGACGATATTACCTCACGTTACTTAGGGGTTGAAGAGTACTTTAAACCGGCAATAGGTCTTTATATGCTTCGTAATCTTGTTTTGGGACATAAGCGCTTTGATTATGCATGGCGTATGTACATTAAACGATGGGCTTATAAACACCCCACTCCAAAAGACTTTTTTAGAACGATGAATGATGTATCCGGCGAAGATTTAGATTGGTTCTGGAAAGAGTGGTTTGTAAAAGATTGGAAATTGGACCAAGCTGTTGTCAGTGTAAAATACGATGATAACGACCCTGCTAAAGGTGTTTTTATAAAAATTGCTAATTTGCAAAAAATGGTTATGCCTGTTACCGTAGAAGTAAAAGAAAAAAATGGACATCACGGAATAAAAAAATTACCTGTTGAAATTTGGCAGCGCGGAGATACTTGGACATTCAAATATAATTCAACAAGTATGATTGATTCGGTTATTATTGATCCGAATCGACAATTACCCGATATAAATTATAAAAATAACATTTGGACTTCCGGATTTCAAAAATATAGCCGTAAACATCGTTGATGTTTATTAACATTTTTAAATTTTTTTAATTGTAAAGATTCCCGGAGTCTTCAAGATTTTGGGAATCTTCCTTCATAAAAGTTTTCTATCTATATAGACTAAATTGTCCGAAAAGTCGAAGCTTGTCATTCCGGTCGAGCGAAGAATTTCTTTTCAACTACAATTCTCAGATTCTTCATTGCTACGTTCCTCAGAATGTCGATAAAAATCATTTTTTAATTATCCTCATCTAGGGTGATTTTTTTGATTATATTGATAATTTCCACAACTTCTTGAAATTATAGGTTGTTTGAGCGGAATACAAACGATCAATCGTTTTAACGACGTATTTTTAATGACCGTCAACTTGAGTAAAAATTAAGCATTCGCTTAATATGATTTGTTTAACTATAGTCTAATCATTAGTATCTTCTAGATAAAATAGTCGTGTTTTCTATCAATTTGATTAAGTTAATATTTATTTTTACATTTGAACGTTTATTCAAATGAGATTATAATGACTAATGTTGTAACTGTATAATTAGATGGAAATAATAGACGAAAAGAAGGTAAGAACGACAAAAACCGGTTTACTCATGCTTGAAAATATATTATCCATTGCCGAAACTTTTAAATTATTAGGCAATGCTACAAGGCTGAAGAGTATTTTATCTCTAATTGAAAATAAGTTATGTATAATGCGATATTACAACGGTTATTGATATTTTCATTTTTGCAGTTTCATATCAATTAATGAAGGTAAGGAATCATTTGAGAAAGTGAAGTCAGATACATTAGCTTTTTATTGCAACAATGATTTGGAAAAGAGTATTTCCAAGTAACGATAAAATTATTCAGTAATTAAATATTTTATATGGCAGAGAACAAACATTTTTCCACGTATACAAAAAGAAAAAATTATAATTTAGCGTTTATTCTCGGTATTGCGTTAAACGTAATTTACATTATCATAGAATTGATTTTCGGTTTGCTCATTAACTCAATGGCATTAATTGCAGATGCGGGACACAATTTTAGCGATGTATTGGGTTTATTACTTGCATGGGGCGCTGCTTATTTAGCCAAAACAGCAACAACGAAGGACAGAACTTACGGCTTAAGGAAGACTACAATTTTAGCAGCTTTTTTTAATTCAATATTTCTGCTAATTGCCGTAGGAGCTATTTTAATCGAAGCGATACGGAAGATAATCGAACCCGAACCTGTTGCAGGAACTGTAATAATGATTGTAGCGGGGATCGGTGTTGTAATTAATGCGTTGACCGCACTGCTTTTTATGAAAAAAGGTGAAAGAGACATAAACATTAAAGCTGCCTTTCTGCACTTGGCAGCCGATGCAGTTATTTCACTAAGTGTTGTAATAGCAGGTTTTCTGATAAATCTTACCGGTTTCTATTTACTAGACCCGATTATCAGTGTAGTAATTGTTATTACCATCACCATCGGGACTTGGAGATTATTAAAAGATTCATTTCATTTATCAATGGATGCAGTACCCCGAAATATAAAATCGGATGAAGTACATGACTATTTAGCTTCACTTGAAGGAGTAAAAGATGTTCATGATTTACATATTTGGGCAATGAGCACAACCGAAACCGCGCTAACGGTTCACTTAGTAGTTCCAAATGAAAATAAGGATGAAATGTTTTTAAATAATTTAAGTCAACAGCTAAATGACAAATTTAATATTGAACATGCAACCATTCAAATTGAAAAATATGCTCACGGCAATAATTGTCAAAAAGAGAGTGTGTAATAAAGAGGTGCTAAATCACCATTCCCAATTTATCAACGCAAAGTATGATTTTTGGCAAATTTAAGATGTAGAAACACTTTTTAATTTCTTTAAGAATATCCGGACTAATAATGAGGATATCATTAGCGTAACTACCAGCAACAAAAAGAATTGCCATAATTGCCAATTTACGTAAAATCTTCCTACAAAACCGGAAAGATAACTTCCGATAGCTTGCCCGGCGAACCATCCTCCCATCATTATTCCTTTCATATGCGATGGAGCAACTTTGGAAACAAAAGATAAGCCTATCGGGCTTAAGAATAATTCAGCGACTGTCATTACAAAGTAAAATGAAATCAACCAGTAAGGGGTTACTTTTGTAAATGTAGTTGTTGAAAATTCTTGAACGTTCGGTAATCTCATAGATGCAAAGATCATTACGACAAATGCTATTGCAAGAATAGAAATACCCAATCCAATTTTTCCCGGTGAGCTCGGTTCTTTGTGTTTTTTATTGAGCCAGGCAAAAATCGCTATGACTATCGGAGTCAGGAAAATAATAAATAGCGGATTAAATGATTGAAAACTTTCCGGTGAAATAGCATTATGAGTGGGTAAAGTATCTAATTTAATTATCAATACAACAATCGCGATAAAAGAAATTATTCCGTTGTACGTCCTGGATTTAATGGATGAAGTTTTTTTCAGTGCATTGGATAGGCATAATACTAAAGCCAATATAGCCAGAAGTGAAATCGGATCAAATAAAAGATATGTCAGTGTGTTAACTGAAGCTGTAGTATAATTTTTTGCGAACAAAGTAAGAGTATATCCGTTTTGATAGTAAGCCATCCAGAAGAAAATTTCTACAAAAAAAATGATAAGCAAAGCAGTTATTCTATCCTTTTCTTGCTTCTTAGTTAATACAATATCATTCTTTCCCTTTCTTTTGTCTTTTACCCGATAATCTGCATCCTTATAATATTTCTTAAAAATTAAAAAAATCGCTACGCCGATAAATAATCCCAATGCAGCTACACCGAACGCTGCATTGTATGCATGCGCCAATGAAAAATGATAATGTTCAATCATAAAATCTTTTATTGAAGTTGCGGCTATAGGAGCTAAAAAAGCGCCTATGTTTATACTCATATAATAAATATTAAAAGCAGCATCCTTCATGGAACCGCTAGCAGTTGGATATAAATTTCCTACGATAACATACATATTGGGTTTAAATAACCCGTTACCGATTGAGATTACACATAGAGCAGTAAAAAGTAAAGCAGGTTCTTTTGTAGGTATGGCTATTAAAACATAGCCAATTCCCATTGTAAAGGCGCCGATAAGAATTGTCTTTCCGTAGCCCAAAAGTCTGTCGCTTATCATCCCGCCAAACAAGGGAAGAAAATAAACTGCGGCTAAGAATAGTCCGTAAATATTGCCGGTTATTGTTGCATTCCAATGAAAATTTTCTTGTAAGTATAAAACAAAAATTGAAAGGACTGTATAAAATCCAAATCGCTCCCACATTTCGGTAAAGAAAAGAACAAATAATCCTTTGGGGTTCCCTTTGAACATCTTTTACCTCTTTAGAATTTTAAGATATGCATATAGTAGAAATATCGATGATTAACTTTATTAAAGATTAGTATTGAAAATGTCGAATTAAAATCGGTGGAAAAATAGTACTTTACTAAATAAATCAAAAGAATATTTGTAATGCTTAAGTTGGAATATGACTTTTATTAAATCTATAATGTAAAATTATAAAAAAAGATAAGAGAAAGGATCAGTCGTCGTCAAGAGA
>CBFDUR010000168.1:0-5184 GCA_965613005.1 uncultured Ignavibacteriales bacterium | reverse complement strand
TATTAATAAAACGATATGAGAAATTGCTGGAAAAAAGAAATTTAAAATCATCCTGTCGGGAGATACTGATGATGCCGGAAGAAATGATTGATTTAAATAGGAGAATTTCAGAAGTTGAGCTTCAGTATAATTCAATAAAATTATTAAGTTGATGTTTAGCATGATAAAACAAATTAATCCATTCTCTTTATTCAAAAGAATGGCTAGACCGCTCATATTAGATGGAGCAATGGGAAGTTTATTACAACAAAAGGGGGTGAAGTCTGAAGGACCACTCTGGATGTCTTTAGCAAATATTACTGTCCCTGATATAGTTAGTCAAGTGCATAGAGAATATATTGAAGCAGGAGCAGATATAATCACTACGAATACATTCCGAACCAATCCTGCATCTTTATCCGCGTATGGTTGGAAAAATGAAACTGAATTGGTTAAAAAAAGCCTGGAAATAGCTGTTCAAACTGTGGGTGATTTGCCTATATTCATAGCAGGTTCAAATGCTCCTGCTGAAGATTGTTATCAAGTTGAAAGAAGGTTGACTTTTAAAGAAATTGAATATAATCATAAAAGACACATCGATTTATTAACGGAATATGGAAGCCATTTTATTCTAAATGAAACCCAAAGCCATTTTGATGAAATAAAAATAATTTGTGAACATTGTGCAAAAAACAATATTTCTTTTATCGTAAGTCTTTTTTTAGACGAAAATCTAAAGTTGCTTAGCGGTGAAGAAATAGATAAAGCGATATCTTTTATCTTAGATCATAATCCATTAGCGATCGGTATAAATTGTATTTATCCGGATATTTTTATGAAATTATTTAACCGGATTAGTTTTAACTTTAATTGGGGTACTTACCTCAATTGCGGTGCAGGAAATTACATAGATGACAATATTACTTGCGGAATATCGTTCTCATCGTACGGTGATTACGTTAAAAAAATATTAATAAATAAACCTTCTTTTATAGGCGCTTGCTGCGGTTCGATGCCGGAACATATTAAAGAAATAAAGAAAATAATCGATGGAAAATCTAGAAATTAAAACTCCTGCGAAGATTAATTTTGGCCTGAATATAATAAATAAGAGACAGGACGGATTTCATAATTTAACTACTATCTTTTATCCGATTAATCTTTATGATATAATATCATTTAAAAAATCTAGACATACTACTCTTATATGTAATATAGATTCACTTCGAAATACCGAGAATAATCTCATCATAAATGCAATAAAAGAATTAGAAAAAGAATTCGGAAAAATTTTTAACCTCGAAATTAAATTGAAGAAAAACATTCCGATTGGCGCAGGGTTGGGCAGTGGAAGTTCAAATGCAGCAGCTACACTTAAAGCATTAAACGAACTGTACAATCTAAATTTAAATACAAAAGACCTAATAAAATTCGCATCAACAATAGGTTCGGATGTATCATTTTTTATAAATCCTCTTCCCTCTTTAGCATTTTCCAGGGGCGAAATTTTAAAGGTAATTGATTTTAAAATAGACTATCCGATTTTGTTAGTTAATCCGGGCATCCACATATCAACTAAATGGGCTTATGAAAATATTATTCCACATAAACCTAAATTCGATTTGGCGACGTTAAGCGGAAAATTATCTTTTGATTTTGAAAAATTGCAAGAATTCGTTAAAAATGATTTTGAGGTACCGGTTTTTAAAAAGTATCCTGAAATAAAACAAATTAAAAAACAACTTTACGCCGGCGGCGCTTTGTTTTCATTAATGAGCGGTAGCGGCTCCACCGTTTTCGGTATATTTTCCGATCGAAAAATTGCCGAAAAAATAAGAAAAAACTTCCCAACCGGTTACTTAACTCATATTAGTCAATGATTTGAATTATACTAAGGCTGTTACCGGCAAGGCTAAGAAAGAAAACCGAGAATGAAAGAAATTTTGTTAGCATATATAGAATAGGAAAGAATATAATCAAATGGAAGATAAACAAGTAAAATCTAAAAAGAGGGTTGCTGACCACGGAGAAGTATTTACCTCTGAAAGAGAAGTGAATGCAATGCTTGATTTAGTAAAGCAAGAAACCGAAAGAATCGATTCTCGGTTTTTAGAACCGGCTTGCGGCACAGGTAATTTTTTAGTTGAAATACTGAGAAGAAAATTGTCTGTTGTGGAGAGAAGATACGGTAAAAACCAATTAGAGTATGAGCGATATGCAGTAATAGCTGTTTCAAGTATCTATGGCGTAGACTTATTGCAAGACAATGCGAAAGAAGCAAGAATCAGACTTTTTGATATATTCAATGAAAAATACACTGCCAAATATAAAAGCAATTGCAAAGAGGAATGCAGAACCAGTATAAAATATATCCTTGAACGAAATATTTTATGTGGTGATGCCTTGACGCTGAAAACAGAAAATGATGAGCCTATTATCTTTTCAGAATGGTCTGCCGTTAACGGAAGTATGGTTAAAAGACGAGATTTTACGCTCGCTAATTTATTGGAAGTGGAAAATGCTAAAGAACCGAACACGTTATTTTCTGACTTTTACGAAACAGACCCGGCTTTTATGCCGGAACCCATAAAAGATTTTCCGTTAACCCATTTTTTAAAGATAGCTGATAATGATTAATGTAAACTATAATCCCGATGTTTTAGATGCCATTGCCAATTTAAGCAATGATGAAGTCTTCACGCCACCAAAATTGGTAAATAAAATCTTGAATATGTTGCCCCAAGAGTTGTTTAAAAGCAAAACAACAACATTTATTGATCCCGTAAGTAAGTCCGGTGTCTTTTTACGAGAGATTGCAAAAAGGCTGATGAAAGGTTTGGAAACACAAATTCCCGATAAGCAAAAAAGAGCTGACCATATTTTGCAAAACCAACTATTTGGCATAGCCATTACCGAACTTACTTCACTACTTTCTCGCAGAACTGTTTACGGAACAAAAACAGCCGATAGCAAATACTCGTTTTGTGAAACCTTTGAAGATGAGCAAGGCAATATTGTTTTTGACAATATAAAACACACTTGGCATAATAGAAAATGTACCTTTTGTGGTGCAAGTCAAGAAGTATATGACAGAGGCGATAGTTTAGAGACTTACGCCTATCAATTTATACATACTAATAAACCTAAGGAAATATTTAATATGAAATTTGATGTAATTATAGGAAATCCACCGTATCAGTTGAGTGATGGAGGCGCGCAAGCTAGTGCAATGCCTATTTATCAAAAGTTTGTTGAGCAGGCTAAAAAGCTTAATCCTAGATTCTTAACCATGATTATTCCAAGTAGATGGTTTGCCGGGGGTAAAGGATTGAATAAATTTAGAGAAGAAATGCTTAATGATGACAGGACAAGAATAATACATGATTTTTTTAATGCAAGTGAATGTTTCCCGGGTGTTGAAATAAAAGGAGGCGTCTGTTATTTCTTATGGGATAGAGATAATAGAGGTGATTGTAAAGTTTTTTCATATAGGGACGGCAAAATAATATCAGAGATGGAAAGACCTTTATTAGAAGAAGGATTAGATGTATTTATTCGTTATAATAAGGCAATTTCTATTTTTAAAAAAATGAACCAAAAAGGATATAATTCATTTAGCACTATTGTAAATTCAGAAAAACCTTTTGGACTAAGAGGTTATTTTAAAGATTACAAAGAAAAAAGATTTGAAAATTCTGCTAAAATATATGCAAATAAGAAACAAGGATATGTCTCAAAAAGTTCTATCATAAAAAACAAAGAATGGATAGATAAAATAAAAGTATTTGTCCCCAAAGCTTGGGGTATAGGAGATATATCATCAGATTGGATAAAACCTTTTATCGTTAAAGCTAACACTTGCTGCACAGAAACATACCTAGTAATTGGACCTTTTAACGATAAAAAGGTCGCAGAAAATGTGATATCTTATACTCAAACTAGATTTTTTCATCTAATGTTGTCATTCAAAAAAATAACTCAAGATACTTGGCAAAAAGCATACTACTATGTCCCCCTCCAAGACTTCTCCGAACCTTGGACAGACGAAAAACTCTACAAAAAATATGGTTTAATAAAAGAAGAGATAGATTTTATTGAATCAATGATTAGGCCAATGGAATAGAATATTATGAGTAAACAAAACCAGTTAATAATTTATCAAACCGAAGACGGCAAAGTAAAAATAGAAACTCATTTTGAGAATGAGACTATATGGTTATCTACAGGTCAGATTGCAGAACTTTTTCAACGAGATAGAACTGTAATTACCAAACATATTCGTAATATTTTCAAAGAGGGTGAGTTGGAAAAAGAAGTGGTTAGTGCAAATTTTGCACATACCATTCAGCATGGTGCAATTGAGGGAAAAACTCAAACAAAAAATGTAAAATATTATAATCTTGATGTAATCATAGCTGTTGGATATAGAGTAAATTCAAAACGAGGGACGGATTTTAGAATTTGGGCTAATCAGATATTGAAGGACTACCTGATAAAAGGCTACGCAATTAATCAACAACGATTACAAAAACAAGTCAAACAACTGAATGAATTAAAAGAAACAATAAAAATACTTGGGAATACACTTGAATACAAAGAACTTACAAGTAATGAAAGTAAAGGTCTATTAAAAATAATTTCTGATTATTCATATGCTCTTGAAATCCTTGACCAATATGATTATCAAACATTAAAAATTGAAAATACTTCCGGAAAAGAAGTCTATCAATTGACATATGAAGAAGCAATAAAACAAATTGAATTGGTAAAGAAGGCATACGGAAACAGTGAATTATTCGGACACGAGAAAGACAATTCTTTCAAGAGTTCAATAGCCACAATTTATCAAACATTTGATGGTGTTGATTTATATCCCAGCGTGGAAGAAAAAGCAGCGAATCTGCTCTACTTCATTGTAAAGAATCATTCTTTTACTGATGGGAATAAAAGAATAGGTGCATTCTTGTTTTTGTATTTTCTGGAAAAAAACGGATTACTATTTTCGGAAACAGGGAAAAAAAGAATTGCAGATAATGCGCTGGTTGCCTTAACATTAATGATAGCGGTCAGCAAACCGGAAGAAAAGGCAACAATGATTAAAGTGATAGTGAATTTAATAAATAAGAAAAACTAACGACGGCACAACAATAGCTATACTTCATGCCGCAATTAACAGGTAATAAGATGATTAAACATTAAATGAAT
>CBFDUR010000167.1:0-5223 GCA_965613005.1 uncultured Ignavibacteriales bacterium | reverse complement strand
TCGGCTGTACTTTTGATGGTTAAAGATTCGAAGGGTAATAGCCGATTTATTGGCCTTAATATTCCTCAATAATTAATTAAATAGTAATTATGATAAAAAGCGCCCGGTTTATCGGGCGTTTTTTTTATATTTGCATTTGGATTTATATGGAGAAAAAATGATTAGATTCCTTACTGCCGGTGAATCGCATGGAAAGGCTCTTACCACAATTGTGGAAGGTTTCCCGTCAAATATAAAAATTGAAAATGATTACATAAATTTTCATTTGAAACGAAGACAGTTTGGTTATGGTCGCGGACTGAGAATGAAAATTGAATCGGATACAGTCGAAATACTTTCGGGTATCAGATTTCAGGAGACACTAGGTTCTCCAATTTCTTTATTAATAAAAAATAGAGATTGGGAAAATTGGGCAGATAAAATGACTTCCCATAAAAAGAAATTTGCCGTTGAAAAAATAACTATCCCTCGCCCGGGACATGCAGATTTGGTAGGTGTTACAAAATATAGTTTTGACGATATTCGGAATTCCATAGAACGCTCGAGCGCTCGGGAAACTGCAGCAAGAGTTGCTGCCTGTTCTATCGCGCGCAGGTTTCTTGAAAATTTTGGAATTTATGTGGGAAGCTTTGTAGAAAGCATCGGAGGTATTTATTCCGACTCAAATTTTGCCGATAAATTATTTAATAATGATCTCCCTGTTAATTTTAATGCATGGGATATATCGGAAAAATCCGATAAGAGTGAAGTTCGAGTTATAGATAAAGTACAAGAAAAAAAAATAATTAATAAAATTAAGTTGGCGAAGAAAAAAGGTGATACTTTAGGCGGTACTTTTTATGTGATAGTTTCAGGCATACCGACGGGTTTAGGCAGCTTTATGCACTATGATACAAAACTGAATGCCGAGTTAGCTCAATCGATAATGTCAATTAATGCTGTTAAAGCAGTCGGAATCGGTACTGGTTTCGAAGCGGCAGAAAATTTTGGTTCGGTTTTGCATGACGAAATTATAAAGAAAGGTGATACACTCACTAGAAAAACAAACAGAGCCGGTGGAATTGAGGGCGGAATTTCGACCGGTTTGCCGATAATAATTTGTGGAGCTATGAAACCGATTGCTACTTTAATGAGTCCTATTGAAAGCGTAGACCTTAAAACTATGAAGAAAGTGGATGCCCGGAGAGAAAGAAGTGATTTCGTGGCCGTACCGGCTTGTGCGGTGGTCGGTGAATCGATGGCTGCTTGGAGTATCGCTAAGTTCTTTCTAGTGAAATTCGGAGGTGATTCTTTGGAAGAAACTAAGTCTAATTTCAATCGTTATGTTAAAAATCTAAATCAAAGAGTAAAAAGAAAATTTAAGTGATTTATTCTAAGGATACCTGAACCGGCGAATTAATTTAAAATTATAAACGATCTTTTCTGAAGTGTTGGAAGTTTTGACAAATATAATAATCGGTATTATAACCGGTAATTTGCAATGAAAATATAATTATAGAGAACAATACATAAAGTCCGGTTTTCACATTTTTATTTATAGTTGAGTGTGAAGCCCATATTTAGAATGAGATTTCTTATTTACTTGATTCTTACAAAATGAATATTTTGGAAATGTTTATATTACTAACGGTCAAATTTTATTATGGTAAAACTGAAAATATTTACATTCAACCCATTTGCTGAAAATACTTATATAGTTTGGGATGATACATCAAATGAAGCTGTAATTGTTGATCCCGGTTGTTCATATGAGGAGGAAAATCACCAAGTAAAAAATTTTATTTCCACTAATAATATTTCCCTTAAATATTTGATTAATACTCATTGTCATCTCGATCATATTTTCGGCTGTCGATTTATAAAAAATCGGTACAATCCAATTTATTATATTCCTGAATTAGATTTACCTTTATTACAAAATGCAGCTAAACAGGCGGAGATATTTGGAATTAATTTTGATAAAACTCCCGAGCCTGATAATTTTATTACTGAACAAATCCCTTTATCAATTGGTCTAACAAAAATAAGTTTTTTATTTACACCCGGTCACACTCCGGGAGAATATTGTATCTATTTCCCTTCAGAAGAAATTTGTCTTACCGGTGATGTTTTGTTTAAGGGTAACATCGGTAGAACTGATTTATGGGGAGGTGATTATAAAATTTTGATTAAATCAATCAAACAAAAAATCTTTACTTTGCCGGACGATACAAAAATTTATCCCGGTCATGGAGATAAAAGCTCGTTATTTATTGAGAAAAAAGAAAATCCTTATCTTCAGCACATTAACTAAAATGGGAATAATATTTAATTGATATAAAGTATTCCTTTCAATATATTAAAATTGAAAAATATTTAAATTGAGTCGGTTATTTACAAGCTATTGAAATTTACAATTATGAATTTTCAAAAAGTTTTATCTAATAAAAAACTTTATTTTATACTTTCTTATTTCCTTTTATGGATAATATTATTTGGATTCTTAATCCCTGCTAATAATTTTCTTCCGAAACCGTCAATTGTTTTAATGTCTCTGAGCGCTCTTTGGGAAGACTATCATCTCGCCGTTAATTTAATTTCAACCTTCTCTACAATATATATATCTGTTATTATAGCATATTTTTTAGTTTATGCAATCATTAAATTTATCATAAATGAAAATTCATTTCTATTCGATTTTATTTCTTCGCTCTCATTTTTTCCCAAGTATATTCCGGATATGGTATTCGGTTTTTTCTTGATTTTTTGGCTGCCTAATTCGCCTATTACAGGATTTATTTTTATAACGGTAATTGTATTTTATTCGTTGATAGTAAAAGTGCATTTAGAATCAAAAAAAGTTAAGCATGAGTATATTGATACCGCTAGAGCATTAGGAAGTAATAAATCCATTATTGCCAGAAAAGTTGTTTGGAAAGCAATCGGACCAAGCCTGATTAAATATTTGCTTGATTCACATACTTACTTGTGGTCTATTCTAATTGCGTTTGAATTTATAAAAGGTGGTAGAGGATTAGGGACGATATTCAAAACCGCTTTGATGTACAGAGATTTATCGGCTATGTTCACTGTAACTTTAATAATCGGAATAGTAATTTACTTTACCGGTTTTTTATTAAAATATTTAAAAAACAAATTCTTTCATTGGAGTAATTGTTGACTGAAAAATTTCCCCTATTGGTAGTAAAAGATATTAACAAATTTTTTCTAGGTTTGGCCGGTTCAAAAATACATGTCCTCGAAAATGTTAATTTTCAAGTTGAACATCAATCTTCCGGTGAAATAATTTCTATATTAGCCCCATTTGGAGCGGGTAAAACCACTTTGTTAAGAATTATTAACGGATTGGAAAAATCATCTTCCGGACAAATCTTACTTAATGGCAATACTTACAACGAACCAAGCGGTGAGATAGGATTTATCCCCGAAAATCCTTCTTCTTTTCCTTGGTATACAGTCAAACAAAATTTAGAATTTGCACTTTCTTTGAAAAAGAAAAAGATAAAAAATGATAATTATAGTTTAAAAAATATAATTGATCTTCTAGAATTAACAGGATATGAAGATCATTTTCCGCTTGATAAACATTCCGGCTTCAGATTTCGTATAGCTTTGGGGAGAGCTCTGATATTGAAACCGGCTATTGTTTTGATTGATGATCCCTTTAAAAAATTTGATTCGGAAACTCAGCATGAATTATATGCTTTGATAAAGAAAATCAGTTTCAATTTAAAAACATCCTTTCTTTTGACTACCACTAATATTACGGAAGCGATAATTCTTTCCGATTCAATTTTAATTATGAGGAGGGATCCCGGAAAAATTATTCAAAGAATAGATATCGAAAAAAATGCCGATAAAGAAAACATGGAAACGTTTACCTATTATCAAAACGAGATTAAATCGGCATTTACATCTTTGGGAGATTCACCTTTAATTTCAATAATTAATTAAATCGATATTCATGCAATTTTGTAGATTATACAATTATAGATAAACTTTACAATGCAAAATAAAAATCTAGAATTATTAAAAAGAAAAAGAACTGCAAAACTTGGTGGTGGTGAAGAGAGAATTAAAAGCCAACATAAAAAGGGTAAATTAACAGCACGTGAAAGAATTGATTTTCTGGTTGATGAAGGTAGTTTTGAAGAAATTGATATGTTTGTTAAGCACCGCAGCAAAGACTTTGGAATTGACAAACAATCTTATCCCGGCGATGGCGTGGTTACAGGATTTGCCAAAATAGACGGTCGTCCGGTTGCATTATTTAGCCAGGATTTTACTGTATTCGGCGGTTCTCTCTCGGAAGCACATTCGGAAAAAATTGTTAAAATTATGAATATGGCAATGAAAACCGGTATTCCTGTAATAGGATTAAATGATTCCGGCGGGGCGAGAATACAAGAGGGGGTTGTTAGCCTTGGAGGTTATGCAAATATCTTTTTACTAAATACCTTAGCATCAGGTGTTATACCGCAAATATCGGTTATTCTTGGCCCATGTGCCGGCGGCGCTGTCTATTCGCCCGCTATTACGGATTTTGTCTTTATGGTTCAAAATACCAGCTACTTGTTTGTTACCGGTCCGAATGTGGTTAAAACCGTAACCCATGAAAATGTAAGTTTCGAGGATTTAGGAGGTGCAGAGACCCATGCCAAAAAAAGCGGTGTAGCACATTTTACTTTTGAAAATGAGATTGAAACCTTACTAGGTGTTAGAAAATTAATGAGCTATTTACCTCTAAATTTTATGGATAAACCGATTGAGAAAACTTTTGATGAAAGTATGATTTCTCTAGATGAAAAATTGGAAACGATTATTCCTGATAATCCTAATAAACCGTATGATATGAAGGAAATAATTTATCTTCTTATAGATGATCATGATTTTTTTGAGGTGCAGGCTAATTATGCAGAAAACATAATTGTGGGTTTTGCTAGAATTGGTGGTATGTCCGTGGGGATAGTAGCAAATCAACCGGCAGTTTTAGCAGGTGTTTTAGATATTAATTCATCAACCAAAGGAGCCAGGTTTGTGAGATTTTGCGATGCTTTTAATATTCCGATTTTAGTACTTGAGGATGTACCCGGCTTTCTGCCCGGTACCGAACAAGAATGGAATGGGATTATTCGACATGGTTCTAAATTATTATATGCGTTTTGTGAAGCGACTGTCCCTAAAGTAACAGTCATTATTAGAAAGGCTTACGGCGGCGCTTAT
>CBFDUR010000166.1:0-5269 GCA_965613005.1 uncultured Ignavibacteriales bacterium | reverse complement strand
CTCGTAATGTGCCTGATTTTTGCCAAATTGATGTCTTCGTACTAGCCCGCAATCTAATAATAGCTCAATTGTGTTATGTATAGTTGCTCTACTAACTCTGTAGTTTTTATCTTTCATTAAGATGAATAACGACTCAACCTCAAAATGATCTTTGTTGTCATAAATTTCTTGAAGAATTGCATAGCGTTCGGGTGTTTTTCTATGATTATTTTCCTCTAAAAACTTAGTAAAGAAGTCTTTAACTATATTTTGATTTTTATTTGATATTTTAATTTAATTAATTTTGCCTTAATTACTCAATGTTGAAAAGTTCAATCCGGTTACTTCCAATAGGCACGAAAACATTTATAATAAAATAGAGAAGATCAAATAAATAATCACAATTGTAAACCAATATGCCTTACATCAAAGTTATTGAAGAAGATAAAGCCGAAGGAAAGCTAACGGAAATATACCAAGATATTATTGGCAGCAGGGGTAAATTATCCAACATTATGCAAATTCAAAGCCTTTTCCCTGAAGCAATGAAGGATCATCTTAAATTGTACAAAACAATAATGTTTACAAAATCAAATTTATCACGTAAGTTGAAAGAGATGATTGCAATAGTAGTTTCGGTTGCCAATAAATGTCCATATTGCATAAACCATCATGCCGAAGCATTAAATCACTATTGGAAGGACCGCAATAAAATAAATTTATTAATAAGTGACTTCCATAATTTAGATATGGATTTAAAAAGCAAATCCCTTTTGGAATATGCATATAAATTAACTTTGTTCCCTTCTAAAATCTCCGAATCAGATATTTCCCGGATTAAATCTTACGGCTGGAATGATGAAGATATACTTTGCGTAAACCTGATCATTAGTTATTTTAATTTCGTAAACAGGATTGCACTTGGACTTGGAGTTGAATTCAATGAGGAGGAAATGAAAGGATATAATTATTAAGTCAAATTCATGCTAGATATTATTTGAGCATTAATAATCGTAATAACTGTTAATAAATAAAGTTTTTTGTTGAACAACCTACAACCTGAGAATCTGTATAAAAATTACTTATCAAGTGTACAAACTCAATCTCTTCTCTTTTTGTGCAAAAAGTTAAAGAACGATATTTTTTACTAATAAAATTTCAAACTTTTTTGAGTGAATTCATATTTAATTAAAAAAATTAAAGTAATAAAAATACTACAACTATTCAGTTTTGAAAATTATTTTTAATACAAGGCAATAGATAAAAATCTATTAATTGTACTCAACTTGTAATTAGAACAATTTGATAATTGGTTTTAAATCATTTATTATTATGTGAAATTTGAATATTTTAGAAAGTTATACAGTATATTTATTTAGATAAAAAGCGGAGGTTCTTATGAAGAAAAGATATTCAATTTTGTTTGCAATTTTGTCGGTTGCAATTTGGTTGCCTATATATGCAATAAATATTCCGTCAACACATCTTGTTTCACCAACGTGGTTGGCAAAAAATATGTATAATAAATTACTTGTAATAGTTGACACGAGAAGAGCTGATGAATATAACGCAGGGCATATTCCGGATGCTGTTTCAATCCCGGTAAACAGTATGATGGAAAATCGTAACGGTATACCAAGTTATGTTGCATCGCCTGATAAAATAATAAAATTATTCAGACAAAAAGGAATTTCAAATAACAGCTACATCGTTTTTTATAGTGGTAATGGAAGAGCAACATCTTTTGTCGCATCAACAAGGGAGTTTTGGACGGCTTGGTATTACGGTTTATCGAATTTAGCTGTTTTAAGAGGCGGCTTTAACAGATGGAAAGCTGAAAAAAGAGCAATATCCAAAGTACCTATTATGTTAAAACACGGTAATTTTACAATTAAAGAAATGAGACTGAACACTATCGCAACACTTCCGTATGTTGATTATGCGGTTACAACTAAAAAAGTTCAACTTTTAGATTCAAGAGAACCTGCTCATTTTTTCGGAAGGGATAATGATCCAAGACTTGCAAAGCATGGGCATATCCTTGGGGCAAAAGAGCTTTTCATTGGTAACTTCAGCAAGAAAGTCGGTTCGTATTATGAAATTGGAAACGAAAGTTATATTAAAACAATTTTCAAGAAAGCCGGTTTTAATTTCGATAAACCGATAATTACTTATTGCAACACAGGTTATTATGGAAGCGGAAGTTGGTTTGTTATACGTTTTGTGTTGAATGATGGTCAAACCGCCCTTTATGATGGTTCTATGGTAGAATACAGCAAGATGCCCAACAGATCGGTTATTAAATAACGATATAAAAATTATCTATGTTCCGGAAGGGAAAATTGGAAGTCGCATTTGCATAATTAATATTACTTCGTTTTCTTTATGCAAAAAAAAGACTTTATCTTTTACGATGCAATTCTCGTAACTAATTGTTTTTCTTTCATAGGCTCAGGAGTTTTGAATTCGCAAAAATCGATTAATTTTGTTTTTTCTTGGTATTTATTGAATAATATAGTATATTCGAATTAACTTATCACACACAATAGCAACATAACAAAACTTCTAATCAGAACCAAAATGGGGGATCAACATGGTACGATACTTAACGATAATAGTGTATGTCTTGTTTTCAGGGCAAGAGATATTTGCTCAATTAGATAGAACAAACTCTCCTACCGAACGATACGCCGGCGCTCCTTCCGGAATAATCAGTACTCAACAACCGAGTAATCAGCTATCAACAAATTTCATCACAGTGAACAATGTAAGCAACTCTCTTTACACAACAACTGTTTTTACTTTCAAGGATGTTACTATATTCTCATATTTTGACAGCACCAAAGTGATGATAATTGGAGCTGCCGGGGATACGGTAGGAAACGTTACGCTGAAAGCCGATACACTTTATTCTATTAACCCGGGGCAAGGGATTTATTCTATTTCCGGTAACAAGCCTTATTCTGTTCTAATTGGAGATGCCATCACAAATTATGTGAATGGATTCTTTGCTCTCGATCAAAGCGGCAGAGGTTTAAGCACAAAGCTGAATACATGGATGATGACGGGGAGCAGTAAATATGATCCCCATTTCATAGTGTTTGCATACGAAGATGGTACCCAATATACTATAAGAGAGCTAAGTACAGGAAATTTTGTATATGCAAGTACCTTGAATAAGGGGCAATTCTTAGATTTTCCGAACATCTCCACCATACAAGGGAAAGCAATTCAAGTGGTAAGTAATAAACCAGTATCTGCACTTTCTTATACTGACCAAGATTATTATGTGCCCTCTGCAAATGGATTTTTTTCCGGTAAACTTTTCTATGGGTTTTCCGGTTATTCCGGATATTGGCAAAACTCGATCACTGTAACATCCTATGCCGATAACAACATTGTGTTAATTACAAATCTGGCGACAGGTGATACAATAGCTGTTGATACTCTCGGACTTTGGCAGGTCAAGGCACACGGTATAAAATCCGACACTTTTTGGAAAGTGGTGTCAACAGGAACCGTTACTGCCGCCAATATTCCGTTTGCGGGTTGGAAAGGGAATTACAATTATATGGCTCGTAGTGCAGACTCAACCGGCAAGAACATTGGAACTACTTTCGTAATTCCAACTATAAAAAGTAAAGTATCTATATTTTCTTATGAGAATAATAACAGGGTTAAGGTGATAAAACTTGGTAACACCACATATCCTTACCTCTCCCCAACTTTGATTGCCGATACAGTTTTGCAAGTTGGAAAAGGGTTTATATTTCAAAGTCCATACGGTAACTACGTTTATAGAATAAAAAGCCAGAAGAATGTTTCCGTCGTTCAAAGCAGCGGCGGTTGGGGTGCAGACTTTATGCCGCTTGGTTATTCACTTGATCTGCCTGATTTAGCTATATCACAAAGCGACATTGTTTTCAATCCACCGGACAGTGTATATATTTCCGGCGAACAAATAACTATTGCAGCTACAGTTCATAATTATGGTACTCTTGATAAAGGAAGCATTCAAGTTGTAATGTATGATGGTGATCCGGATGCAGGTGTTGCTCCTTCAATCGGAAGTTTCATAGCTCCTTCGATTCCGGTTGAGGGAAGTTATACCGGTTATGTTAAGTACATGATTCCAGTAAATGCTCAATATCATACTATTTATATTAAGGTTGATCCGCAGAATCTAATTTCCGAATCAAACGAATCAAATAACAAATCTTTTAGACCGTTGATACCGAATCGGGACCTTCTTCCTCCTTTGTCTGTATATGTAACTGCACCAGGCGCCCTCAAATTGGTAAATTCGGTACTCACCCCAAATCCGTTTGAGGTCAAAGCCGACATATTCAACACAGGAACTATATCCGCTTCTAATGTGAGGGTTCAACTTTTTGTTTATAATGGGATTAAGGTTGATTCCGGAAGCGTGGATACTACAATAGGTACACTGACTAAGAATAATTTGCTGACGATGCATTGGAAAATCAGGGCTAGTAGAGATTCATCCGGGCTTAATCTTTATACCATTCGTGTAGAAGCCGGTAATGCACCTGCAAAGGAGATAAATCGTGGTATTATTGTTCCGGACATCATACCACCTGCTGCTCCAACAAGGTTGGTTGTTAATCCGACTGATAAAGATGGAACAGTGATTCTTGTCTGGGCTAAAAATCCGGAGCAAGACCTTGCGGGGTATAAGATTTATTATTCTTCAGAAACAAATGGTTTTGGCGGCACTGAAGCAAAAGAGGGCACATCACCGATTACAGTAACTACCATTGATACATTTACTGTGTCCGGTCTTGTTGTCGGGAAAACATACAGATTCGCTGTTTCAGCCTTTGACCTTTCGACAAATGAGAGTCTCAAGTCAAATGTTGTGTCGTTGGTACTAACCGGAATTTTGAAAAGCAATAACGCGAAAGTTCCGAAATTGTTTTCTCTATTTCAGAATTATCCCAATCCTTTTAATCCTGTAACAAATATTCGATACGATTTGCCGGTTAGAAGTTTTGTTAAACTTGAGGTATATAACATACTTGGTGAAAAGGTTGCAGTACTTATATCCTCAGAACAATCAGCAGGAACGTATGAATTGGGTTTTGACGGAAGTAAGCTTTCCAGCGGAATATACTTTTATAGGTTGACAACCGGGACGTTTACTTCAATGATGAAAATGATATTGATGAAATGAGTGCCAATCAAAGCTTGGACTATCCCAATCTGGACAAGCCGGAAACAAAAAAGGGATTTATATTGAAAAATTACCAGTACAAGTAAATTTTGAAGT
>CBFDUR010000165.1:0-5312 GCA_965613005.1 uncultured Ignavibacteriales bacterium | reverse complement strand
TTCCGTCTATAGAAAAGAAATACCTTTTGGTACGCTTCAACGAATTAAAAACGTTATCTCTGAATATAAAAAACACGGTATATCGCCGGAGTTGCTTCGTCGTGAAGCAGAACATTTAGATGGCTCGGAAAAAATTAAAGCGGAAGATATCGCAAATATCTTCGAAATTTTTCAGTCGAAATGTAATAATCTACTTGTTAAAGAAATCGGCGATATTTATCATGATATTAATCGATTTAATCATGAGGAATTTGAGAAACGTTTTAGGGAGCTGTATCAAAAAGTTAATTTTATTGTAATCAACGGTTTCGATGAATTTACGATTCCGGAAATCAAAATAATTGATTCATTATCCACAATAAAAAATGCCTCTCTGTTCATTTTATTTGACTATTATGCTTACAATTTTTCTATTTTCTCTCATCTGGATAAATGTTATAAGCAGCTAATAGATAGGGGTTTTCATACAATAAACGATATTTCAGTTGTCCAAATGAGTAAACTTCAAAAAAATATCAGGCAATTTCTTTTCAATTCAAGAAAGAAGAAGCAACTAGTAGATTATCAATCAAACATAATAAGAGTACCGGCTGATACCAGATACAAAGAGATAGAGCTTATCGCAAAGGAAATAAAGGATCTTATTTATGATGAGAAAATTGAACCGCGTAATATTTGTGTGGTTTTTAACCTGATTCAAAAATATTCTCCGATTGTAAGGGATGTGTTTACTCAATATGGTTTACCGTTTAATCTTACCGACAGATATTCACTCAGTAATTCGCAGCCGGTTATTGTCGTTATAAATTTCCTGGAAATATTAGAGAATGATTTTTATTATAGAAATATATTTCGTGCTTTAAGTGGAGGCTATTTACGTATAAAAGGAATAGATACTTCAAATCTTCTGAAAATTTCCGTAAAATTAAAAATCATTTCAGGGCGAAGTAATTGGTATAATTCGATAAAGGATGCAATTAATCAATTAAATGAAAACGGTTATGAAAATGATTCGATTGAATATGACAGATGGGCTTATCAAAAAGCGCTGAATGATATTAAAAAACTTGATTCTTATCTTGCACCTTTCAATAAGAAAATGAC
Source organism: uncultured Ignavibacteriales bacterium (assembly GCA_965613005.1). Lineage (GTDB taxonomy): Bacteria > Bacteroidota > Ignavibacteria > Ignavibacteriales > Ignavibacteriaceae > CAVVVS01. Next base: position 4,208 of record CBFDUR010000165.1, on the reverse strand, counting down.
TACAGATGAATTTTTACAAAATTTAAACGGATTAATCTTTTCCCTGAATTTACCTGCAAGATTAATTAATGATAGCGAAATTTCAATTGAAAAAAATGTAAAAGCTCTCACTACTTTTTTAAATGAAGTTGTAGAGCTCTTAGGTCTTCTTAAATCGGAATATGATAAGGGGGAACAATTCTCATTAAAATTTTTCATAAACAATCTTCGTCGTCAACTCCTCGAGGTATAATATTAAAGAGAAGCCCGGTTATGGCGTTCAAGTTACTACGTTGAATGAAATCAGAGGGCTCAAATTTGACTATCTTTTTATTTCAGGAATGTGCGACGGTGATTTACCCACCCGGTACACACCCGAAATATTTTATTCCGGTTCGTATTTTAAAAAAGAAGACTCCCATCAAACCGAAGAGCGTTATCACTTTTATCAATCTCTTTGTTCATGGAATAAAACATTATATTTAACCGTTCCTTCAAGGGAAGAAAATAAGGAACTTATTCCTTCTAATTTTCTTACTGAATTTTCCGCATTGTTTGCGATGACGGAAAAAGATTCTACTAATTATTCCGATAAAATTTATTCGAAAGAAGAGTTTCTCTCTTTTGTCGGTTCTAATGATAGAAATTATGTGATGAAGGTGTTTGGCGGGAAAAATTTCGGTGTAAATTTAGATGATATTTATAAATCAATTGATATTAATGAAAAAAGATTAAATAATCCATTTGGTGAATCTGAATATACCGGATTTGTGAGAGCTAAGATCTCCAACGGAATAGAAGAAAAGTTGGAATCGCTTAAACAAAAAGATTATTCAATAACACAATTGGAAACTTACGCTAGCTGTCCATATAAATATTTTGCGGAACGGATATTAATGCTTAAGCCTCCGGAAGAACCGAGAGAGGATATTGAGGTAATGGAAATGGGCAGTTTACTTCATGTAATCCTTTATGAATTTTATAAAACTTTACATCAAAAGAAAATTGCTTTACAAAATTGCAGCAATGATGATTTTAGATATGCCGAAGATTTAATATTTACAATTGCAAATGAAAAGATAAAGTCTGCAAATTTTAATTCACCATTGACATTTTATGAAAAAGAAAAAATACTAGGTATCGATGGAAATAAACATGATTCTATATTGTATAAATTTTTAGAAGAAGAAAGGAAATCATCCGGTGGATTTACACCGGAATTTTTCGAGTTTGGTTTTGGTAATTTGGATGATGATAAAGAAAGGCGAAATTTATTAAATATTAAAGTAGGCGAAATCAGTATCAGAGGAAAAATTGATCGTATCGATTTGAATAAAGAAAGTTCGGTTTTTAAAATTATCGACTATAAACTTGGAGGGAAAAAACCCTCGATAAATGATTTACTTAATGGTTTGTCTCTTCAATTACCTATCTATATGTATGCCGCAAAGGAATTAATTAAAGTACAGCTAGAAAAAGATTTTAATCCTGTTGGTGCTGAAATATTTTCTCTAAAATTCAATAGAAGAGAATTCGGCAAAATGTTGATTAAAATAACTAATCAACGGAAGAAAATATCACAAGATAAATTGATGGATTCTTGGATTGAAAATAATGAAAGGATGATTAATATTTCACTGGATGCGGTTAAAAATTATGTAAATTCTATGGTACAGGGTAAATTTAATCTATCAACTTTAAGCGATAGAGAAAAAGGGATTTGCCGGTATTGTAGCTTTAAATCTATTTGTAGAATCCAAGAAGTGGATTAAAGTAATGCAGATTGCTACTTTATTATTTGAGTGTTGTTATTAAATCATAATTAATGTTATTTAAAGTTAAATTATATACGGGAGTTTAAATGAATAAAATGTTTCTTATATTTAAAATTACTAATCGTTCTTCTTTATTATTCAAAAAAGAAATAAATTTCACAAGGAACTCCTTGATCCAGTTGATATGAAAAAAATAATTATATGACATTTAAATTATATTTTTCAAGTAATTTAGGATAAACACGTCTCATTACATCGATAGCAAACTCAGTTTCATCATCAGTACCTGAATTTATTCTAATTCCGTTTGGTATACCGAAAGTATCCAAATGCCGTATGATTAAGCCATTGTTCAGACACTCATTATGAAAATTCCGCGCGAATTCTTTATTAGGAAACAAGAGCAAATAAAAATTTGATGATGTATTTACATAACGAATATTTAACTGTTCAAAAGCGTGTTTCAACATTACTAGCGATTTTGCATTTTGTAATTTGGTTTTAATTAGGAACTCTTCATCATTCAAAGCAGCAATTGCAGCTTCTTGAGCTAATAAATTAGGTTCAAACGGAAGCTTTACCTTATACAATTCTTTAATTAAATATTCAGGACCAAATCCAATTCCTATTCTTATTCCGGCTAATCCATAAGATTTTGAAAATGTTCTTATGACAATTAAATTTTCCAAATTATATTGCAATCCGTCAGGATAATCCGGGTTCGATGCAGCATAGACGGTATAAGCTTCGTCTAGAAGAACAAGTACATCGTCGGGTATTTTCTCCATAAATTTTTCAAACTCCGACTTTGAAAACATTGTACCGGTAGGGTTGTTGGGATTAGAGAGATAAATAATTTTTGTTCTTGGAGAAATATTATTTGCAATTTCAGTCAAATCAATATGATAATCATTTAAAGATATCAACTTGGAATTTCTACCAAATTTATTAACATTTGCATACCAACCGGCAAAAGTGCCTTCCGAAGTTAAAAGTTCATCATTTTCCGTGCTGAAAGCTATGATTATATATTGTAAAAGTGAATCCGACCCGCTTGAAGATATAATCTGTTCGGGTTTTTTGTTGTATTTTTTTGATAAAACATGAACAAATTTATATGCAGATGGATCAGTATATCTGTGAATATATTGCACATTTTTTCGAATAGCTTTCATCGCTTTAGGAGAAGTACCGAAGGGATTTTCATTCGAAGCAAGTTTAACGATCTTGCTTAATTTTTTTTCTCGCATTAGTTCATCAACCGGTTTGCCAGCCTTATAAGCCTGAAGCTCTTCAATATGCCGGGGTATTTTAATCATAAAATTAATTCCGCTTTTTTTAAAAAAACTTAATCCCAACTTAAAATCAATTGACCTATACATTCGGCGATTTAGGATATGCATTGGTTGAACTCTTATAACTAGGAACTTTAACCTTCTGTAAAATTATTAAGCCGGCTAAAAAAAACAATCCAATAGCAAGGGTAGCGATTCTTTCATTTGTCAAATCGGAAATTATTCCATAAAACAGTGGTCCCACAACGGCAGAAGATTTTCCGAAAAGACCATCATAGAAACCAAAAAATTCTGCTTCCCTTTCCTTCGGAGTCAATAATGCCATCAAGCTTCTGCTGCAGGACTGGGATGAGCCGATCGATAACCCAGCCATCAAACCTACAATATAAAATTCGATAATAGATGTTACAAGATATGCTCCTACTACTACAAATAACCATATAAACAAAGTTATTGTAATGGTTTTTTTAGGACCAATATGATCAGACATAATTCCAAAAATAAATGAACCTAGTACAGCCGTACTTTGCACTATTACAAAGAAATATATAATTTGATCATTATCCATTTTTAAAACACCTGCTGCAAAAATAGAGGCGAATGCAATGATGGTAATGATAGCGTCATTATAAAGGAAAAAAGCCAATAAAAATCTTGAAATAGACGGAGTGATGATTATAAAAGAGAGGTGGAGATTTTATCCTGCCGGGAACAAAGCTGCTCATGTATTGGGGTTTGTTGGGTACAAAGGGAATGAACTTTCAGGAAGATACGGATTAGAACGTTATTATGATGATATTCTCGCGCGTGACGAAGAAGATCTTTATGTGAATTTTTTTACAGAAGTATTTTCAAATTTAAATAATTCATTATTTAAAGGAAAAAAGCGAGAAGGGAGTCTCATTACTTCTATTGAACTTTCTGTTCAAGGAGTGCTTGAAGACGAGATCGCTAAACTTAATAGTAAATGGGATACGGATTCTGTTGGTGGGGTCATTATTGATCCAAAAACTGGCGAAATTTTTGCAATGGCAAGTTTCCCTAGTTTTAATCCCAATTATTTTAATAAAGTTTCCAACCCCTCGGTTTTTACGAATTCAATTGTTGAGAATGTATTTGAGATGGGTTCAATTATAAAACCGTTGACTATGGCAGCAGG
>CBFDUR010000164.1:0-5316 GCA_965613005.1 uncultured Ignavibacteriales bacterium | reverse complement strand
CCGATGCAGGACCGCGTGCTCCAAATCCAAACGGTAATTTCCAAGACGTATTTTCTCAAAGGAATAATTTGGATTTTAGTACATCGAGGCCACTGTGGAAAGGTGCTAAAATTAGTTTGAATTGGAAAGTGGGGTGGTCGATTAATAAGAATACAACTCTGCAATCAGACCAATATGGAAATATCAGTGTTAATAATATATCATCAACCGGCTCAATTAGTCGTACTTTTTTTTCATTACCACCGTTTCTTTTTTTAAGTTCCCTTAAAAGCGGTATTAATAGAGTACATGAGCTTTATAAACCAAACGCTAAAAATCAAACCGGTAATTTATCCAAAGCCTTTGTCCAAGGATTTGAAACTTTACCATTTCTTTCAAGGATAGGATTTTTGAAGAATTTTGCTAATTACATACCTCGTCCAAATTTTAGGATTTCTTGGAATGGATTGGAAAAATTACCTCTATTCAAGCATTTTGCGGAAAGAGTTTCTCTTGAAGATGCCTATACTTCAAACTATACCGAGGGATGGAGCTTAACGCCTGACGGTACAAAACTTATTCAAACACAAAGAATTAATTATGGTTTTATGCCTCTGTTGGGATTGAACATTACTTTTGCCAGGCTCTGGGGTGGAAATTTAATCAGCAGTATTAAATATTCAACTAGCTCAAGTTTTATCTTAGGAATATCGACAAAGAACATTACGGAATCATTTACCAGAAACATTGGAATTACTGCCGGTTATTCAAAATCGGGGTTCGAGTTACCGTTGTTTGGTATTTCGTTGAAGAATGATATTGAATTCAGTCTTTCATATACGAATCTTACTAATACTACTATAATATATAATATGACAAATTTTAAGAAAGGCGGGATTCCGCAAGATGGTTCCAACAGAACTACTCTTGAACCGAGGATTAGATATACAATCAGCTCAAAAGTTACACTGACTCTTTTTTACAAAAGGTCCTCGGTGCAACCTGTCGGTGCTTCGAGAATTCCGCCTACTTCTACAAGTGAGGCTGGTCTAGATGTGCATATATCAATACAGTAATTAAAAGATTATGTATATTTAAACTTGTAATAACAATTGTTTTTTGAATTTTATAAGAATTTTATGGTAAGGGTATTATGAAATTAGGCAATATACTTTGGGTTGATGATGAAATTGAGTTATTAAGATCTCACATCATTTTTCTTTCCGAAAAAGGTTACGAAGTTGATACGGTAACCAATGGAGAGGATGCTATTTCATCGGTTAAAGAAAAAAGTTATGATTTAATTTTTCTAGATGAAATGATGGCGGGAATAGGAGGACTGGAAACACTGGCGGAAATTAAAAATGTTAATCCAAACATACCTGTTGTCATGATTACTAAAAATGAGGAAGAATCGTTAATGAACGAAGCAATCGGAGGTAAAATTGACGACTATTTAACTAAACCCGTAAACCCCAGCCAGGTTTTACTGGTTTGTAAAAAAATCCTTGAAGGGAAGAAATTAACAGGGCAATATGCCGCTAAAGATTATCTTACGGACTTTAATGCGATTTCCAACGCATTGCTTACCAGTTTAGATTTTGAAGAGTGGATAGACATAAATGTGAAACTAGTTAATTGGGATGTTGAGTTGGATGCACATCCCGAAATAGATTTGCGTCAGTTATTATATGATCAAAAAAAGGAAGCAAACAAAGAATTTTCTAAATTTATAGAAAATAATTATAAAAACTGGTTAAACTCGGCAGGAGAGCCCGGCACACCTAACTTAACACCTGAAATTACATCAAAATATGTTCTACCTCTTTTAGAGAAGGATAACGTTTCGGTGTTCTATTTTGTGATCGATTGTTTGAGGCTTGACCAATGGTTCGTGATGGAGAAACTGTTATCCGACTATTTTAAAATTAAAAAAGAATATTATTTTTCAATATTGCCGACAGCTACACCCTATGCACGTAATTCATTATTTAGCGGTTTGTTCCCCTCCGAAATTGAAAAATATTATCCCGACCTTTGGCAAAGCGGAAATGACGATGAAAAAAGCATGAATAAGTACGAAAGGGAATTGCTCAAATTATTACTAGACAGGAAAAGAATTAAATTGCGAAATGATTTACAGTATATAAAAATAATTGACCCTGAAGTAGGAAGAAGATTTGAACAAAATATTCTTTCCTATCAAAATACTCATTTGACCGCAGTAGTAGTGAATTTTTTAGATATGATTGCTCATGGTAGATCCGATTCGGATTTATTGAAAGAGATAGCACCTAATGAAGCCGCCTATAGGTCTTTAACCGACACTTGGTTCAGGCATTCGTCATTATATTCAACTTTAAAATCTCTTGCAGGGTTAAAAAATGTTAAAATTGTGATTACTACCGATCATGGAAGTATTAGGTCTTTGAGAGGTGCAAAAGTTTTAGGTGATCGGGAGGCTTCGACAAACTTAAGATTTAAACACGGTAGAAATTTGAAAGTCGATGTTAAACATGCAATTTATATTAAAAACCCCGAAGAGTATAAACTTCCTAAAAGAGGTGTAACCATAAATTATATAATTGCAAAAGAGGATTACTATTTTGTATATCCGACCGACTATCACAAATATCTTACTTATTATAAAGATACTTTTCAACACGGCGGTATATCGATGGAGGAAATGATTTTACCTGTAATAACTTTGGAACACAAATAATTGTGGAATTTCCTTTTAATTTGAATGTTTATAGTGAAGGTGAAACTGTTAAACTAGCCGAGAAATTTTCGCAACAATTGAATATAGGAGATATTATAGAACTAAATGGTAATTTGGGAGCCGGCAAAACATTCTTTATTAAACACACTTTAAAATCGTTTGGAATCAATAATGTAAGCAGCCCGACTTTTTCAATTGTGAACGAGTATCTTGGGAAATATAAAGTTTATCATTTCGATTTTTACCGGATTATAGAATCCTCGGAATTGTTTGATATTGGTATAAATGATTATTTTAATGATCAAGAAGCCATTATTTTTATAGAATGGGGAAATCTTTTTCCTGAGGTTCTGCCTAAAAATAGAATCGAAATTATGATCTCAATTTGTGAAGATTTTTCAAGGAATTTTAAATTCATTAAATATAATGGATAAAAAACCAATATTAGCTATCGAAACTTCGGGCAGCCTGTGCGGTTCATGTATTTATTATTCGGAGAAAAAATCTTTTGAAGTGAATATCCAATTAAAGAATTCACATGCCGAGAAACTGTTTGAAGCAATAGATTTTACCATTAAATCCGCCAATATAAAAGTTAATGATCTAAGTGCAATTGCAATATCTTCCGGACCAGGTTCTTTTACAGGATTGCGTATAGGAATGTCGGCAGCCAAAGGAATTGCGTTTGGAGCAAATCTTCCTATAATACCGATACCCACTTTTGAAGCTTTAGCTCTGCAGCTAAGTTATTCTTTGTCCAAAGGGACCGAATTTATTATTGCTAATAAAGTAAATATAGAAGAGATATATTATGCTAAGTTTCAAATTATTGCTAATAATTATATATTTGTAGATGACCTGACAATTTTGAAACATGACGAATTTAAGGAAAAAGCAAAAAATAATATTATATTTGGGAATATCGGAATGAGTTTAATCGATACTGCTTTATCTGAATACTTTGAAATTTCATCTCCGAATCCTCAATTCGTAGCAAAATGGGCTGAGTTGTTTGGCGATAAATTATTGACTTCTGATTACGATTATTTAGAACCAAATTATTTAAAGAAATTTTTAGTGAAAGTTAAAAAAAATGATTAAAAAAATTTTATGGATATGTTTTTTAATTACTTCTTTAGCTATATCTCAAATAGTTCCGCCTAAAATATCGCTTTCGGAGAATGGATATGATTTCGGCAATATTGTTAGAGGATCAGTTGTATCTCATAAATTTTTTATCTCCAATACCGGAGGGTCTTTGCTGAAACTATCCGATATACATACCTCTTTTGGAAGAATTATTACAAGTTTAAGTAATAATGAAATAAAACCTGGAAAGGATGCTGTTTTAGTAGTTCATTTCGATGCCGATTACAAAATGGGCCCTCAAAAAAATTATGTTTTTATTACTACGAATGATCCCGATAATTCCTACTTAAAATTGAAGATAACTGCAAATGTTGTTTCATCGAATAATTTAACGGGCGATAGTACAAAAACCTTGCCGCCTAAAGCTTACTTTTTGGAAAAAACACACGATTTCGGAGAAGTAAAAGCCGGTTCCATCAAACAATATTTCTTCCATTTTAAGAACGCCGGTAAAAGTGTTCTGAAGATAAAAAAAATCAGAACTTCTTGCGGATGTACCGCTGCATTGGTTAGCAGCAATAAAATTTCTCCGGGTGGTAAAGCAACAATTCATGTGGAACTGGATACGAGGGGAATGAGCGGAAAAATTAGTAGAAGCATTTTATTATACACTAATGATCCGTCTGCGCCGCTAATTACCTTAATGATTTATGCAAATGTAAAGAAAGATAATAAATAATGGCATGGTTTAAACGATCGAAAGAAAATATCTCACCGGATTCTCAGAAAAAAGATTTACCGGATGGGTTATGGGAAAAATGCCCAAAGTGTAATGAAATAATTCACAAGAAACAACTGGAAGCAAATTTATGGACTTGCTTGAAATGCAATTACCATTTTCGTATCGGAAGTAAAGAATATATTAATATCATTCTTGATGAAGGATCTTTCAAAGAAATGGATAAAAAAATGAGTTCATCCGATCCGCTTAAATTTGAAGATTCGAAAAAGTATTCAGATAGAATAGAAGCAGCAATAAAAAAGTTAGGCCTAAATGATGCCGTCAGAACCGGTACCGGAAAAATTTTTGGTATGGAGGTAGCTTTTGGATGTATGGATTTCAAATTTATTGGCGGCAGTATGGGCTCTGTAGTCGGCGAAAAAATCTCAAGAGTTATCGATAAAGCTTATAAAAATAAAATTCCTTTGATTATTATTTCTTCTAGTGGCGGGGCTAGAATGATGGAAGGTGCTTTCTCTTTAATGCAAATGGCTAAAACAAGCTCTAGACTAGCTAGGCTTGCTGAAGCAAAAATACCTTATATATCGGTAATGACAGATCCTACAACCGGCGGGACTACTGCAAGTTATGCTATGCTGGGCGATATTCATATCACCGAACCTAATGCACTAATAGGATTCGCGGGACCCAGAGTTATTAAGCAAACTATAGGTAAAGATTTACCGAAGGGTTTTCAAAGATCTGAATTTTTATTGGAACGTGGCTTTATTGATATAATTTCGCC
>CBFDUR010000163.1:0-5341 GCA_965613005.1 uncultured Ignavibacteriales bacterium | reverse complement strand
GAATAACTTTAGGGGGTTGGATAGAACAACTTATCCCACCCCCTAAATATTTAATGAATGTATAACCTATTATTCCACCTCCTAAGAGTATCTTTTAAAAAGGTATTTCGTTTGTGAATAAGCTTTGGATTTTGTTAGTATTTAAAATTCGAAAATTTGGACATGAGCTTTTTAGATTCACATCATTCAAAAGATATTTCAAATTATTTCCCACAAGAGTGAAACAGTTTAAAATATTAAACATAAATTCACTTGCCTTTTAATCAAACTTAACCATGATTATATTTAAAGTTTAACTTTAGGAAACTCATGAACAACATCAGAAATTTTTGTATAATTGCTCATATAAACCACGGTAAATCCACAATTGCCGATTGTTTATTAGAAAGCACCGGTACCGTTACTGCAAGAGAAGCCAAATCGCAGTTATTAGACGATTTGCAACTTGAACGGGAACGGGGGATAACAATAAAATCTCACGCCATTCAAATGAAATATAAAGCACAAGATGACAATTTATATACGCTCAATTTGATTGATACACCCGGGCATGTGGATTTCTCTTACGAAGTATCCCGTTCATTAGCCGCTTGCGAAGGAGCAATTTTAATTGTAGACGCAGCTCAAGGAGTTGAAGCACAAACGATTAGTAATTTATATCTTGCCATCGAATCCGATTTGGAAATCATCCCTGTAATAAATAAAATCGATCTTCCAAGTGCGGAAATCGAAAAAGTCAAATCTCAGATAATCGATTTAATAGGTTGTGATGAAAGTGAAATAATATTGACAAGCGCTAAAACGAGAATTGGAATTGATGGATTATTGGAAGCAATTGTAACAAAAATCCCTGCTCCGACAGGCGATCCAAATGCACCTTTGCAGGCACTTATATTTGATTCGATATTTGATCCATACCGCGGAGCGATTGCTTATATCAGATTGTTCAACGGTAATTTGAAAACAGGCGATAAAATCAGATATTTTACCATAAATAAAGAAATCGAAGCGGAAGAAATAGGAATACTTGGTTTAAAAAAAATTAAAGCTAATGAATTATCAGCCGGTAATGTCGGGTACTTAATTTCGGGTATAAAAAATGTACACAATATAAATGTGGGAGATACTGTTACCCAAGCTAAAAACAGTGCTTCCAAACCACTCCCGGGCTACAAGGAGGTTAAGCCGATGGTGTATAGTGGGTTGTATCCAACAGATACGGAAGAATTTGAAAATTTACGGGATGCTCTTGAAAAATTCCGTTTAAATGATTCGGCATTAATCTACCAACCTGAAACTTCGGTTGCATTGGGCTTCGGATTCAGATGCGGATTTTTAGGGCTTTTACACATGGAAATTGTGCAAGAAAGACTCTTCCGTGAATATAATCAATCTATTATTACAACTCTTCCTAATGTTGAATATCACGTTTATAATAGAATAGGAAAAAGATTAGTTGTTGATAATCCTGCAATGATGCCCTTTATTGGAGATATTGATCGAATTGAAGAACCCTATGTCAAAGCACAAATAGTTTGTCCCAGTGAGTACATTGGAAATATTATGAAGCTTGGAATGGAAAAACGTGGAACTTATATTAACACAAATTACATAGACCCAACACGTGCCGACCTTGAGTTTGAATTTCCTTTATCCGAAATAATTTTTGATTTCTACGATAAATTGAAATCAAGCACAAGAGGATATGCTTCATTTGATTATGAATATATAGAGTATAAAAAATCTGATTTGGTTAAACTTGATATTCTGCTTAACGGCGAACCGGTTGATGCGCTTTCCATGATAATTCATCGAAGCAAATCTTATAATTGGGGCAGAAAAGTATGTTCAAAATTAAAAGATTTAATACCCCGGCAAATGTTTGAAATAACTATTCAAGCGGCAATTGGTTCTAAAGTAATTTCTAAATCTGTTGTGAAAGCGTTGAGGAAAAATGTACTTGCTAAATGTTATGGAGGTGATATAACAAGAAAAAGGAAGCTACTAGAAAAACAAAAAGAAGGGAAGAAACGTATGAAGCAAGTCGGTAATGTTGAAATTCCTCAAGAGGCATTCTTAGCGGTTTTACAAATCGACGAATAGGGAGAAGGTTAAATTTTTTCTTCAAAAAAAAATAGACGTAAAAATTCTACAAAAGACAGCTATTCGATCTTTGAACACTTATTCTCGTGGCGTTTTTTAAGGGCTTTACTACTTGCTTTATTGATAGTACTGATTATTAGAACCTTTTTGATAGGTGCTTATCGTATACCTAGCGGGTCTATGAAAAATACCTTACTTCCCGGGGATTTTGTTTTGATAAATAAAGCGGCTTACTCTTTATCAACCCCTAAATTTTTTCCGTTGACTAATCTGACTATGAATTCTGTGCAAATATTATCTTATTCGAAGCCGAAAACCGGAGATGTAATTGTTTTTGAATTCCCGGGATTCCCTTATGAACTGCATCCCGCACGTCCAAAAAACTTTGTGAAAAGAGTGATAGGAACCCCCGGTGATACTGTGCTTATAAAAAATGGGCAAGTTTTAGTTAATGGCAGGAAGATTCTTATACCACCAAAAGCCAAGATAAATCATAATGTAATTAATAATAATTTTTATGATAAAGGGATATTCCCACGCGGTAAAAAATGGAATGCAGATAATTATGGACCTTTGATCATACCAAAAAAAGGTACAAAAATTAATCTGACTCCGCAAAATATATACAAGTGGCAAGCTTTGATAGATAGAGAATACAACGCTAAAGTAGTAGACGAAGAAGGTACGGTAATTACTATAAAAGGAAACCCCGTCAGGTATTATACATTCAAAAAAAATTACTATTTCGTTTTGGGTGATAACCGTGGAAGTAGTATTGACAGCCGGTATTGGGGATTTGTTTCCGAAGACAAAATTATCGGTAAAGTGATTCTGATATACTGGTCTGTGAATCCTTCTTTACACAAAAACAATATCTTTACAATGTTCCAATCGGTCAGGTTTAATAGAATCTTTACGTTTGTCCGGTAAAAGCAATTTGCTATTTAATTCAAATTGATTGCAATATTTTATTTAGATGATAATTGCGAATAATCTCTTGAAGTCGCAGGTTACTTAACCGGAATACGAAGAATCAGCCCGTTTTAACAGCTTATTTTCAGTGGCGTTCAACCGGAACTATTGAATTGTTTATCGGACGGTTTTTTATTTTAACAAATAAAATATAAATTTTAATTATCAATTTATTGTAACATGGAAATACCGTATGAAAGTAATTATTTTTTCAATAATGATGTTGGCCACCTCGGTTGCATTTTGCCAAACGAAATATTTAATCTACTTCAAGGGTAAAGGAATTTCATCGACTCATAAATTAAGTAAAATTAATCCTAGTTATATAGCTGCAATAAAACTTTTAACGGAACGGGCAATAAAAAGAAGACAGCGTGTAATGGGGAAAAATAATTTTATAACATACGAAGATATTCCTATTAAAAAGGAGTATATAAAAAAGGTTGAAAATTTTGGTGTGAAAATTCAAAACAAATTGCGCTGGTTTAATGCTGTGTCGGCTTATTTAACTGAGAAACAAAAAATATTGATAGAGGCATTATCTTTTGTTAAAAAAGTAACTCCGGTAAAAATTATTAAATTTAAAAATAATCACACATTCCCTTTTTCTGAATTGAACAAGTCTTCATCCGTTGAATATGATTCTTTATACGGTCCCTCTTTTACGGAATATAAACTTTCCGGTATTCCCGTTGTAAATTCCTATGGTATTAACGGGAAGGGTGTCATAGTCGGAATTTTGGACGATGGTTTTCATTGGAAAAATCATGAGTCACTTGATACTAGAAATGTAATTGCAGAATACAATTTTGTTTTTCATGATTCTTCAACCGCATGGCAGCCGGGCGATAGCCCAATCTCCGGTGATCATGGTACTTTTGTCTTTTCACTTATTGGTGGATATAAACCGGGAGAGATTATCGGGCCTGCACACGATGCTAGTTTCATCTTGGCAAAAACCGAAGATGACCGGAGTGAAACTCATATAGAAGAAGATAACTATGCTGCCGCTCTTCAATGGATGGAATCGCTGGGTGTGGATATAACTACCAGTTCGTTGGGATATAGTATATTTGATGACTCTACTTATTCTTATACTTATCAGGACATGAATGGAAAAACTACTATTGTTACCAAAGCCGCCGAGTTGGCATTTAAAAGAGGTGTCTTAACGTTTACCGCTGCAGGAAATGAAGGTAATACCAAATGGCATTACATCGTTGCCCCGGCAGACGGTTTTAATATTTTAGCTGTCGGAGCTGTTGATTCAAATAACCGTGTTACATCTTTTAGTTCGAGAGGACCAACATCGGATGGCAGAATTAAACCTGATATTATGGCAATGGGAAGTAATAATTATGGTGCATCATCTGCCGGATTTAATAGTTACGATTATGGTTCGGGAACTTCGTTTGCAACTCCCATTGCAAGTGGTGTAGCGGCTATGCTGTTGTCTGTATATCCAAAATTAACTAATGTAGAAGCCAGGGATATTATTTTGAAAACTTCCGGTAATGCGGATAATCCCAATAATGTTATCGGATATGGTCTTATATCTGCTAAAAAAGTAATTACATATCCTGTACTTTTTCAGAATTCTTCAAATAGTAGTGTTTCACTGTATAAAATATTTTTTCCTTCTGTTCCAATACAACCTTCATCTGTGAAATTACATTATACTATAAATAATAATAAAAATTTCATTACCGAAAAACCTTCATTTGACGGTAAGCTTAAATACATTTATACCTTTCCTTCATTACCCAAAGGTGAGCTGATTTCCTTTTATTATACTTATACGGATAATGCGGGTACTAATTATCGCGTTCCAAAGAACGATTTTTATAATTTTTCATCCGGTGATTGGAGAATTATTGTAAATGTACCAAGTGAACTTATACCTGATAATTATATATTATCTCAAAATTATCCGAATCCTTTTAATGGATATACATATATTAATTTTGTTTCAAAATCGGTTCAACATGCCAAAGTGATGATTTTTAACCTTTTGGGTCAGAAAATAGATGTATTATTTAACGGTGATACTATTGTTGGAGAAAATATTATCTCTTGGGATGGGAAATATCAAAACGGGACGACATGTGCCAGCGGAGTTTATTTTTATGTTTTGTCCATGGGCGGAAAACAATATGTTAATAAGATGGTTTTTCAGAAATGATATGTCAAATGAAACCCATTTATGTTTCTTAGTATCTTAGCAAAAATATTCGTGTATTATTTGGCAGAAAATATTGATTTGTAA
>CBFDUR010000162.1:0-5383 GCA_965613005.1 uncultured Ignavibacteriales bacterium | reverse complement strand
ATTCCGGTACTGTCTCGGCAGCACGGGAAGCTTCCATTATGGATATACCTTCCATTGCTGTTTCTGTAACAAATCATGACGCTAAAAATTTTACTTACGCCGGTAAGGTTGCAAAACAACTCGCTACAATGTTGGTTTTAAAAGATATTCCTAAAGGAACCTTGTTAAATGTAAATATTCCCGATGTACCTGAAGACGAAATTGCCGGGATTTTATTGACAAAACAGGGAAAATCGAAATGGGATGATATCTATGAACAACGAACAGACCCTTACGGAAAGCATTATTATTGGCTTACCGGAAATTTAATCGAAGTGGATAACGATATTGAAACCGACCAGGGTGCTATTAAAAAGAATTACGTGTCAATCACTCCTATATATTTTGATCTTACAGACTATGAAACTTATGAAAAAATGAAATCCTGGGATATCGAAAGGATGTTGAATGGGGAAAAAAATTAATATCGATCAGATTGATGCTTTTACAAATAAACCCTTCCAAGGGAATCCGGCCGCTGTTACTTTTGGAAATAATTTAACTTCTAAAGAAATGCAATTAATTGCTCGTGAAATGAATTTGTCTGAAACCGCTTTTCTATCAGAATCGGAAAAAGCCGATTTTAATCTTCGTTGGTTTACTCCGGCAACAGAAGTTGATTTGTGCGGACATGCAACTATTGCATCGCTACATTTTTTAACCGGACATAAAATTATTAAAAATAACTCGAGTATTACTTTCGATACACTTTCCGGTATTCTTCAGTGTTATATCGAAGATGATAAATATTTTATGCAAATTCCTATCTTCAAAGTAAATGAGTTTGAAGGTAATAAAGATGAAATTATAGATACGTTGGGACTAAATAAAAACGGATTGGAGAATTCAATCCCTTTTATAATAGTACAAAATGGATATCTGTATATTTACGTAAAGGATCTAAATACACTTAAAAATCTACAACCCAACTTTAATGCTCTCTTAAAAATTTCCGAGACAAAAAAAGAATTCGAAGGAGTTGTTGTTTATACCCGCGAAACTATTGAACCAAAAAATTTTGCGCATCTTCGTTTTTTCGGTCCCTATTACGGAATTGATGAAGACCCGGTAACCGGTTCTGCGAATGGTCCTTTATTATTGGTTCTATTAAAATTGGGATTATTGAAAAATATTAAGAATGAAGTGGAATTAAACTTCGAACAAGGAGATATAATTAACAAACCCGGACGAATCGGTGTAAGGTATTCTTCTGTATCCGGTGAATTATTTATTTCAGGAAATGCCGTCACAGTATTAAAAGGAGAAATGTCTTTCTGATGTTTAACTTCGAAAAAATTAATTTAACTTTATCCTTTAACCTGTTATTTTTTTTTACGGCATCCATTCTACTCATAGGTTATACAATTTATGTTTACAAATATACTATCCCTCCGATAAGTGTATCAAAAAAAATATTTCTAACGTCACTTAGAATTTTAGCTCTACTGCTATTATTATTTATTTTATTTGAACCCATACTTACTCTTGCTCAAAAAATTTCCGTTGTACCGAAGAACTTGATATTTATAGATAATTCCCGTTCGATGCGTATAAAAGACGGAACTAAAAGAGAAGAAACCGAAAAGAATTTTATAAATGGATTGAAGAAAAATAATTTAGTGCGGAATGCAGAATTTTATACATTCGGAAATCACATTAACAAAATTCAAATCGACAGTTTAAACCATTCTAAATTTAATGAAGGAAGTACAAATTTTTCTCAAATATTTTCGGAGGTAAAAAATAATGAAGAAAATATTTCCTCCATTGTGATAGTAAGCGACGGGGTAATTACAGAAGGTACGGATCCTCTTTATACCGCTGAAAAACTTGATATTCCTGTTTACACCGTCGGAACCGGAGATACTACAGAAAGGAACGATGTTCAAATTAAAACTGTACTTTATAATCAATATATTTATAATGGAACTCCAACTTCAATAATTGCTACGGTGCTTAATAAAGGATTTGCCGGTAAAAAACTGGATGTTGCCCTATACGAAAGCGGAAAACAGATTGATAAGAAAAGTATTGGGCTTGCATCTGACGGTGTTCAAAATGTTGAATTTACGTATATTCCTAAAAAAAGCGGTGAGAGAAAATTATCCTTAGTTGCATCACATTTAAAAGGTGAATTTACTTATGCTAATAATAAAAAAGTATTTTATATTAATGTTCTGAGCAATAAAATAAAAGTTTTAATAGTAGCAGGGACACCTTCCTCAGACTTAACATTTATAAGAAATACATTATTATCGGATACTAATCTTACCGTTAATTCGATTATTCAACTTAGTCAAAATCGTTTTTTAGAGAAAAATAATAAACAACAATTAATAGATAGCGCAGACGTTATTTTTCTAATAGGATTTCCATCAAAAGCTACTAACAACACGCTCATTAGAAGCATTCTCAACGCAATTAATTTAAAAAACAAACCATACTTCATCACACTTTCTAATGGAATTGACTTTAATAAATTACGTGAGTTTAATAATGTACTGGGTTTTTCATTTAACAAAATGACTTCAAATTATAATGAAGTTCAACCGGAAATTTCTTCCGGTCAATCAAAGAATCCGTTGCTTCGGAACAACACGGCAAATCCAATAGAGACATGGAATAAACTGCCTCCTGTTCTGCAACCGGATATCGGATTAAAAGCAAAACCCGAAAGTAATGTAATTGCCAAAACAAAAGTAAACAATGTACCTCTTAATATTCCGCTGATTATTACAAAACGAATAGGTAATCAGAAATCAATTGCCGTACTGGCAAAAAATATTTGGCGGTGGAAACTTCAAACAGCTCCTAATAATTTAGACTTATTCAATCGCTTTATCATTAGCAGCTTAAAATGGCTGAACACAAAAAATAATCTGAAACAAGTTACAATTAGAACAACTAAAAAATTATATTCTCTTGGGGAACAAGTGGAGTTTTCCGCCCAAGTTTATGACGCCACTTTCAACCCGGTGTCGGATGCAGCAGTGCAAATTTACATTAAGCACAGGAACAATAATTATACGGTAAATTTAAATTCGATGGGAAACGGGTTGTATGAAGGCACTTTCCAAACAAACAAAGCGGGAGATTATATTTTCAAAGGCGAAGCTTTACTAAATAATAAAAAATTAGGTTCAGGCGCCGGTAAGTTTAACGTCGGTGAGGTTGATATCGAAATGATAAATCCACAAATGAATTATGAATATTTAACCCTTCTTTCGAATCAGACAGGAGGAAAATTTTTTAATTATACTAATTATCCGGAATTATATCCGGTCTTAAAAGAAAAAAATAAAAAATCTGCAAAAGATAAAATAAAGGTCAGCGAGATAAATCTATGGTCAAATAGATGGATAATGATTGCTGTAATTATTTTGTTTGGACTTGAGTGGTTCTTTCGTAAAAGGGCGGGAATGTTGTAAAAATTTTCAATATTTCGAAAATTGAATAATTTATAAGTTAACTAAAAAAAATAAATTAAAATTATCTTATGGTTAAATGGTCTGTTTTACAAACTAACTATTTTAAATATTCTTTTCCTTTTATTTGATATTTGTTTTATAAATTCTAATGTTGAAGGACGGTCATAAAAAAAATGAGTTCAATCTAAAAAACTCAATGTTTACAAAATCGTTACCACAGAACATGACATACTTTAATAAATAAGGAATTGAAAATTTATTATTTATCCGGCATTCAACAGCCACACCTTTACTATAGAAGTATTATAAATTATTTCTTCGTTTTCCCCGTAAAGAAAACGGAACGGTTCGCAAGAAAAGTTTAATGATATTTTAGAAGTGAGGTAAAAAATTATGAATGTATATTACCCTCAACAATATTTTTGTTTTTTATAACTGTCCAGTGTAATCTTTTTATTACACAGGGTCAGGATTTCTTAAAAGAAAATTATTGTAATTCAAAACTTTGGTCATTCAATAGTCATTTAAAAGCCAACGGACACGAAGCAATAACTTACTTGATGACGGCGAAGCCAAATGACTTAATTACAGCGAAGCAAAATGACGTAAAATAATGTTTGCGGTTTACCGCGCTAGGTATGTTTGTTCCGGTCAAGATAAAGTTTTTAGAACGGATTTATAAATAATCCATATTATTATCGAATCTTAATGTTGAATTTATTCGCAGAAATATTTGATTTCTTTTTACCGAGAATTTGTCCGGCTTGTAATACCAAATTATCAGTTGATGAGAAAGTTGTATGTTATTCTTGTTTAAGTAAAATAAAAATTGCTACGGAGGAAACATTAAAATTTGAGTATGACAGAAAGTTTAAAGGACAAAATATCATTTCGGGATTTACCTCTTTGTACATTTTTGAAAAAGATAAAGAGCTGCAACAAATAATACACTCACTTAAATATAATCAAAAATTTTTAGCCGGTAAATTTTTAGGGAAAAAATTAGGTGAAACCAACTCATATAAAATTTCAAGTTGGGATATTGATTGTATAGTTCCTATCCCGCTACATCATCTAAAAAAAACAGAGAGAGGGTACAATCAGTCTTTTTATATAGCTAAGGGATTAAGCAAGAGTTTAAATATTCAGATTTCGAAATATTTTTTAAAAAGAAAAAAATTTACCCAATCTCAAACTACCATGGATTTAATTGAGCGGGAAGAAAATATGAAAGAAGCATTTGTAGCTAAAAAAACTTCAAAATTAAAAGGATTAAATATTCTTTTAGTTGATGATGTTATAACTACAGGCTCAACGATAAAAGAATGCGGTAAGACATTATTAAACGCAAACGCAGATAAAGTATATGCCGCTTCAATTGCGATCACAGATTTTACCGATTAAATTATTACTACCAACAGAATATTCGATACTACATCACATTCTTTCAGGTGCATTCACACCAATAATGCTTAAACCGTTTTTCAAAACAAATTTTGTAGCTAAAGCCAGCGCTATTCTTGCTTCGGCTAATTTTTTTTCGGTACCAAGTATTCTGCAAAAAGTATAAAACTTATGAAAAGCCGTTGCAAGCTCTTCGAGGTAATTACAAATTCTATGAGTCTCAAAAAGTTCTGCGCTTGCCGAAACTTCATCTTTAAACTGATAGAGTTTCTTAAGCAGTTGCCGCTCTTCATCGGTTATGAGCAAGTTCAGATTATTCGTTGAAGCATTCAGATTATCTTTCTTTATCATTTTCAATATTGAACAAATTCTAGCATGGGCGTATTGCAAATAAAAAACCGGATTTTCGTCCGATTGTTTTTTCGCTAATGTAAGGTCAAAATTCATGTGAGTAGTAATATTTCGCATATTGAAAAAATATCTAACCACATCGCCGCTCACCTCATCAACCA
>CBFDUR010000161.1:0-5396 GCA_965613005.1 uncultured Ignavibacteriales bacterium | reverse complement strand
GCTGGCAGATCAGGCATTTATTCCGCTTTTCAGAACAAGGAGGCGGTGCTTTCGTAAATAAATACAATCGAAAGGGAACAACGCTGGCGAGACCGACTGCCGGAAAAATCAAATTGAAATTGGAAACAAGTGAAAATATTGAGGATTATAATAACATTATGAAAGAGTTAAATATTAAAGATATTCAAAATAAAAATATTAGTGATAACATTAAATCTAAATTTAAACACTACTTAATTGATGGTAAATTCAATCTATTTGTCGGAAAAAACAGTAAAAATAATGACTTGTTGACTACAAAATTTGCCAAACAAAATGATTATTGGTTTCATGCCAGAAGTGTTTCAGGTTCTCACGTAGTTTTAAGAGTTGATAATAAAAAAGAAGGGATACCCAAAACGGTACTAAAAAAGGCTGCTTCTATTGCCGCATTTCACAGTAAAGCGAAAACTTCAAAATTAACCCCGGTTTCTTACACATTAAAAAAGTATGTATTAAAAAAGAAAGGAATGGCGCTGGGAAAAGTTGTCCTTTTAAAAGAAGATACTTTACTCGTTAAACCGGAAATACCTATTAATTGTGAATTTTTAAATAATGAATAAAAAACGGGGTATTCGATACCGCCCGGTAATTTTGTACCTTTGCCGGTGTGGAATACCGGAGCGCCAAATTTGTTTTGGGAAAATATTAAGGGGTGGAATAGAATAACTTATCCCACCCCTTAAAGAGTATATCTAGAGATTTCTCCCTACGGTCGAAATGACAAAATAATTAAATATTTAATTTTGCAGAAGCCTTAATTTATAATTGCGACTTGCCGCGTTATAAAGTAGTAGAAATAGGATTTTCCATTTTAAGATATTTCATTTGAATTACTCCATAGTTCCATTTTTTATTTTTCTCCGGTTATATTTTTTATGATGCTATTCGTAAAATCATAACCGCAAAATTTTTATTCGTTTCAACTTTAATTAATTGCAAGATTTTTTTTATATTATATACAAATTTATTTTAAGTAATTATTTTTTGCCTGGATTATGAAATCCTTTTTATATTCTTTCATTTTACTTTCTATTGCTTTTTCCATTAATTCTAAAGCATCACCTAATAAATTTTCGTATGCGCAGGACACTTTGAGATATCTTAAAAATCCAAATTATATACAACAAATGGGTTTGTACAAAATTTACAAGGTTAAACATGCGAATATTGTGATGCTCGGAAATTCAATAACCCATGGAGTAAATTGGGCTGATTTATTGGGAAGAACCGATGTAGTTGGAGAGGGGATTACCAGTGATGTGTTGGAAGGATTTTTAAATAGATTATATTATGTGACTAAATTACATCCTAAAGTGTGTTTTATTATGGGTGGAATAAATGATATTTATAATTGGAATCCGGTGGAAAATATTTTCCAAGAGTACGTTACCTTAATTAGAAAATTGCAAGCGCGCTACATTAAAGTTGTTATTCAATCTACTTTATATGTCGCTTCGAGATATCCCGATGCATCCGGTAGAAATAAACAAGTAACTAAATTGAATAGATTATTAAAAGATTTTGCTAAGAAAAATAATATTGATTTTATAGACCTTAATAAAAAGATGTCGACTAATGATTTTTTAATGGACAATTTAACTTTTGATGGAGTTCATCTGAATGCAAACGGTTATGCAATCTGGCGAAAGGAGATTGAAAAAGAATTATCTAAATTGGGTATTTAGTTTATGAGGCTGGTCATTTTTGATTCGGATTTAATTTTGAATTTAAATAAGTATATAATAGAGTTTTTGCAAAATAAGACATTTGAACGATTTGTCATTTCGACCGAAGGGAGAAATCTCTTAATATATGCAATAATCAAAAGATTTCTCACCCAAAAAACGGGTTCGAAATAACAGAACGTTTATTTTGCAGAAGCTCTAATAATTTTTTACTTTCAAAATGATACTTTTTCCGGTTTTAAGAGATGAAACATTCATGATGAATTAATTTGGTACACATCTGTTCCGTGTCTTTTTACTGGAAGGAGATGATTATAAAAATCTCGAAGGTTTGAAACGATTTATAAAAAAACTTAAAATATAAATATATAAAAGGTTAATAGATGAAAATATTTAAAAATCAACTGAATAAGCCGTTAATATTAATAGGATTAACGATATTAATGTTAATTGCTTTATCCTACTTGCCTCAAAATCTTACAATTTTAGGTTATTCCGTAAAGCCGGTTGATTTACTTATGGATATTAGACCTGATTCCGTATTAAGCATGAATCTGCAAAATTATTCTCCAGCGATTCCAATAAATAGCGGAATGAATAATAATAGTGGAAATCTACAGCATACTGTTTCAAATGTGAACCGTCGTCATGTTATTTCGGCATCGATTTCGTTTAATTTAATTCCCGATGTTATTAAAGTATTTCTTCCCGACAAAAATAAAAACACCATTAAAGCCGGTAGAAGTTTTGATACCGGAAAAGTTTCTTCACATCAAGAATTAACCGGTGATGTATTGCAGATGAAATATTTTTTTGATGCATTGAAAAAAACTAAATTCGAGAAAGTCAGAATAGCACATTATGGTGATTCGGAAATAGAAGGAGATTTGATAACAGCCAATATCAGACAAGAGTTGCAACAAAAGTTCGGTGGTGAAGGAGCGGGATTTTTATCTATTACCTCTCAGGATATTACATTCAGGACCACAACAAAACAGAGTTTTTCGGATAATTGGAAAACATATTCAATATTAGACGGAGGTACCGGCAGTGTTCAACCCGGTATAAGTGGATTCGTAGCCATTCCAAAAGCTAATAGTTGGGTAAAATATCATGCAACTGATTTCTTAAGTTCGGTAAAATCATTCAGTACCGTCAGATTATTTTATAATGATGCTAAGCCGTCTAAAATTAAATATTCGTTTGATAATAAAGGAGAAAAGTCGGCCGAACTTCAACCTGACTCAAACGTACATGAACTTTTGTTAAAAGCACCGAGTAATGTTACAACTGTAAAAATTTTCGCTACCATGCCTAATCAAGCTCATTTTTTTGGAGTTAGCCTGGAATCCGGTAACGGAATATATGTTGATAATTTTCCTTTACGGGGAAACTCCGGAGTATCGCTGGATGATATTTCCGAAAATATTTTAAAAGGATTTGCTCATTATTTGAACTATAAATTTATCATACTAAATTTTGGTCTGAATATGATAGGCTATGGTTCAAATGATTATGGGTGGTATGAAAAAGAAATGATTAAAGTTGTTAATCATTTAAAGAATGTATTCCCTAGAACTAGTATTTTAATTATCGGCGTCGGCGATAAAAGCATGAAAAGAGGATATAGATTCGTTACTAATCCAAATGTTCTGAAATTAATTAAAGTACAAAAAAATATTGCGAAAAAGACAAACGTTGCATTTTGGAATCTATTCAAAGCAATGGGTGGAAGAAACTCGATGAATGCTTGGGTAAATGCAAATCCTCCTTTAGCTTTTAAAGACTATACACATGTAACTTTACAAGGCGCTCAGAAAATTGCCAAAATGCTTACAGGTGCAATAATCGACGCATATAATAATTCAAAGTAGTTTTTATTGACAATTTATATCAACCCAATGAATTTAACTACATTTAACGAAAATGAACTATTAATAGATAGATGGTACAGAAACGCCGGTTTATATCCCGATAAAGATGCAATTGTTCATTGGAGTGTTGACGGAACGCCTTTTAGATGGACTTTCTCCAGTTTAATTTCAACAGCGGAAAAATTTGCGGTTATATTGAAAAAACATTCTATTAAAAAGGGGGAAGTCTGTGCTATTATAATAAGACATAATAAATATTTTCACCCGATTTATTTTGCTGTTTCTTTACTCGGAGCCATTCCCGCAGTCCTCGCTTATCCTAATCCCCGATTACATCCAGATAAATTTAGGCAGGGTATACGGGGAATGTTGCAACGTTCCGGATTGGATTGGATTCTAACTGAAAAAGATTTGGAATCTATCTTACTGCCGGTAGCCGACGATAGAAAAAGTACGATTAAAGGTATGTTTTTTCCGCTGGAGTGGATTGACAATATCATCAATTTTAATGAAACCGGTATTAAAATTATTAATGAAATAAATCGGGAGAGAGCTGCAATTCAATCTACCGATCCTGCTTTATTACAGCATTCTTCAGGAACCACCGGGCTTCAAAAACCGGTAGTTTTATCTCACAAAGAAGTTTTGCTGCATATTTTTAATTATTCAAAGGCAATTAAATTGAATGAAAATGATAAAGTTGTTAGTTGGTTACCGCTGTATCATGATATGGGATTAATTGCCGCTTATCATTTGCCGGTTGCAGCCGGAATTACAACCGTTCAGATAAATACATTTGAATGGGTGATTGCTCCCGGTCTTTTATTGGATATAATTAACGCCGAGAAAGGCACACTTAGTTGGGTGCCGAATTTCGCATTTAATATGATGGCTGAAAAGATTCATGATGACGAATTTGAAGATATTTCATTAAGTAGTTTGAGGATGCTTATTAACTGCAGTGAACCGGTACGCGACGAAAGCCATCAAAAATTTTATAACCGGTTAAAAAAATACGGTTTTAAGTTTAATTCGATTGCAACTTGTTATGCGATGGCGGAAACAACCTTTGCAGTAACTCAAAGCGAACCGGATAAAGAAGTTACTAAAGTTTCGGTTGATAGAAGTGAACTGGCTAAAGGAAATATGGTTATTTCCGATAATCTTAATATTTCACGTATTTGTGTTTCCTCCGGTAAGACGATCGATGGCTGTCAAATAAAAATTGTAAGTGATGAAGGCAAGATTTTGCCTGAAGGCAAGGTAGGTGAAATAGCTGTTAAATCGGTTTCAATGTTTGACGGTTATCGAAACTATTCTGAAAAAACAAAGGAAGTCTTAAAAGGCGGTTGGTATTATAGCGGTGATTATGGGTTTAAATGGAATGATGAATTTTTTGTAGTAGGAAGAAAAAATGATATTATAATAATTGCCGGTAATAATATTTATCCTGAAGATATTGAAGATGCCGTTAGTAATATTGAGGATATAATTCCCGGCAGGGTTGTTGCTTTTGGAGAATATGAGCCGTATATAGGCAGTGAGGTAATAAGCGTTATTGCAGAAACTAAAATAGTCGGTGAAGAAGAGCTAAAAAAATTACGACTCAAAATAAAAAAAGCCGGTATGCAAATAGATGTTACAATTTCGAAAGTATATTTGGTTTCACCCCGTTGGTTGATTAAAAGTTCGGCAGGTAAACCCAGCAGAAAAACTAATAAAGAAAGAATACTAAATTTAAAAGAATCGCTTAATTTGGAGGTCTAATGATTTCGGAAAGGCTAAAAAGTGTAAT
>CBFDUR010000160.1:0-5411 GCA_965613005.1 uncultured Ignavibacteriales bacterium | reverse complement strand
TTCCCTTACATAAAAACGGGAAATGATACGGCTATTGTCGAACATGAAGCCACCACCTCCAAAATTTCAGATGACCAATTGTTTTATTGTCAGCAACGTTGTATCGGCAAAGAAAAAGCCATAGGATTAATTGTCAACGGATACGCCAAACAAGTATTGAATAAGTTGAATCCTGATACTAGTAATAAAAGCAGTTCCGGTGAATCTTCATCAGGTTTAATGCAAAAGAAGGAAAGAGCAATGATAATTAAGTTGGGGATACCCGATAAAGAATCTTCTTTTGAAACCTCTGAAGAAATGAAAAGCGATAAATTGAAAGAGGAAATGATTTTATCGGAGGATAAAGTTGATAATGATCTTCTCTTTGAAAATTACGAAGAAACAATTTTAAAGCCGATAAAAACACTAGATGCTATGTTTAAACGATTAGTGAGGAATGAGGTAAGCCTGGAAGATCTGAAAAAATTCGCAAATGTAATGAAACAAAACAGTGAATTATCATCTAAAATTGGTTTTGAAATAATATCTAATATGCATCGAATAATATCGAAGTCTTTACTTTTGATTAGAGCAAGAGAACTTATGCCCGGTAAAGAAATAATTGAAGCAATGCGTGCTTGCCTGATTGTTATTGTTGCCGTAGTAAAAGGTAAAGAAGTCGATATTTCTAAATATTTAAATAGGGCTGAAGAATTTGGGAAAAAATTACAATCTCTAAACATAAAGGAATAACGAGAAATGAAAA
Source organism: uncultured Ignavibacteriales bacterium (assembly GCA_965613005.1). GTDB lineage: Bacteria > Bacteroidota > Ignavibacteria > Ignavibacteriales > Ignavibacteriaceae > CAVVVS01. The sequence continues at coordinate 4,666 of CBFDUR010000160.1, read as the reverse complement.
TATATGCGGTAATTATTGCCGGCGGTATTGGTTCCAGGTTTTGGCCGAGAAGTAAAGTAAAAACGCCGAAACAGCTATTGAAAATTTTTGGCGTTAAAACCATGATTCAAGAAACGGTTGGAAGATTAAAAGGAATTATTGAGAATGAAGACATATATATTATAACTAATAAAATTCAAAAAGAAGAAATCGTAAAGCAATTACCTGAAATTCCAAAAGAGAATATTGTAGAAGAACCTTTCGGCAGAAATACTGCGGTGTGTATCGGTTTAGCTTCTATTATTATTAAAAATAAACAAAAAGATGCCGTAACGATTATTTTACCTGCCGATCATATAATAAAAGATATTGATGAATTTCATAAAACATTAAAAAATGCAGCCGGTTTCGCTTCTTCTTCAAATGGGCTAATAACTATCGGAATTCCCCCAAGCCGTCCCGAAACAGGCTATGGATATATTCAAATAGATGAAAATGTTGTTTGCAGTAATATTTTCAAAGTGTCTGCTTTTGCAGAAAAACCTAATTATGCTACCGCTGTGAGATTTCTAGAAAGCGGCGACTTCTTCTGGAATAGCGGGATGTTTATTTGGAAAACAAGTTCAATTTTAAATGAGATGAAATTTCATATGCCTGATTTGTATGAGGGCTTGAAAGAAATAGAAAAGGCGCTTTACACTTCAAAATATGAAGCAACTTTAAATCGTGTTTATGGACAGTTAAAGAATATTTCCATCGATTACGGCATAATGGAAAAATCAAACAATGTGTATTTAACCAAAGGCGCATTTACTTGGAGTGACGTGGGAAGTTGGGAAGAAGTTTATCAACTTTCCAATAAAAATAGCGATGGTAATGTCGCAATTGGAAATATTTTTACTGATATGACGGTCGATTCTTATATCTATTCTCCCGATAAATTTACAGCTATTATGGGTGTCGAGAATCTTATTGTTATAAATACTAAAGATGCTCTTTTGGTTTGCCGCAGAGATCAAACACAAGAGGTCAAAAAAATAGTTAATCATCTTAAATTGAATAAATTAACCGAGCATTTGTGATGAGACTAATCAAAACGTAATTCTTAATGGCATTCTGAGGAAGTTGTGCGACGGAGAATCTCTGATTTTGTTTAAAATGAGACTCTCCACTTTTTTCAGAGTGACGATTTTTGGCTCTTTAGAAAATCTCCGGCTAAATAAAATTATTACTTTTTGAATCTATCTAATTTAAAACAGGATTATTTTTTTCAAATGTTATGTCATCGGATATGAATTGATACAAAATAATAATCAATGCTATTTTTATTATTGTCATACTATTATTTGAATAATGAAAAAATTATATATTGAACTTGATATTATAAAACTCCATAAGCAAGGGATTTCATTACTCCCCGTGGGTCAAAATGAAATTATTACCCCACTAGCCCTTGATAAAATTAAAGAGCTTGGGATGACGATCAGTTCTAAAGTGGATGTGGAAATTATAACTCCTCTGAATGAAAACTCGAAATTGGCTCCGCCGTTTAAAGTGGCAATAGGATGCGATCATACCGGATTCAAATTAAAAAATGTACTAATAAAAATTCTGATGGAAAAAGGGTTCAAAATTCTGGATATGGGAACATTTGATGAAAAATCTTGTGATTATCCCGATTATGCTTTGTCGGTTGCAGAAAAGGTAAGAATGCGACTAGTCACTTTCGGATTAATTATCGATGCTACCGGTAATCCTTCCGCAATTACGGCGAATAAATTAGCCGGAATTAGGGCGGCTAATTGTTATAATGAATTTACTGCGAAGAGCGCTAGGAAACATAATAATGCCAATATTTTAACGCTGGGGGCTAAATCTATTGGGGAAGAAACTGCGAAATCAATTTTAGATTCCTGGCTTAATTCTAATTTTGCCGGCGGAAGACATCAAAGAAGGCTTGATAAAATAACCGCGGTGGAAAAGAAATATCTGAAATAACAAATTTGTCTTTTTAAAATATTATTTCACTTTTATTACGATTATGAACCGTTATTCCCTGCATAGGACTAAATGAAAATATATCACGGATTTAGCGTGAAATTAAAAAGCCGATATGTAATGTATTACCGGTTTTTAAAAAAATATCCTAAAGATTTAGTTTATTTTATTCTTATGAAGAATTATTCTCGATTCTTATTTTTATAATTCTTATTTTTACTTATTAAAAAATCATTAATTTTTTATAGTTGTGTTTACTCTAAAAAGTACCGATGTGTCATTCTGAACATATTCACTTCGCAGTGTAAACTTTGTGAAGGTTCTCTAATCCATTGTAAAATAAAAGATTCTTCAGTCGCCTCACTCCTTCGGAATGACCCTATAGAACTTTTTAAAATGGACTCATAGTTAATTGATTGGTTGAGGATATTACCCGCCTTATCCTGCATTATGTAAGAAACGCCGTTTTATTATTATCGTGAAATTTATGAGAGAAAAAACTTGCTGGTTATTAAAGCGCATGTTGATAAAGTAATAGAATTAGATAATCAAATATTTCTTCTAAAGATACATTGTTCTGAAATTGCTTCTAAAATCAGACCGGGACAATTTTTAAACGTTAAAGTTTCCGATACAATTTATCCACTGCTAAGAAGACCGTTTAGTGTTTGTGATGTTAAAGGCGACTATTTTTATTTGATGTTTAATATCTTGGGAGAAGGTACAAAAATGTTGGCTCATAAACACGCGGGTGATTTGATAGATATTATAGGACCACTTGGGCACGGTTTTAATCTTGAAGGGGATTATGATACTGCAATAATAGTTGCCGGCGGTTTAGGAGTTGCACCATTTCCTTATTTCATTAAAGCTTTAGATGGGGGGAAAAATATTAATTGTTTTATTGGGGGTAAGACATATAAAGAAGTAATCATGCATGGTATGAAAAATATCTCTGTTGCAACTGACGACGGTTCATTAGGCTTTAAGGGTAATATAGTTGAGTTACTGAATAGCAAAATTGATATGTTGAAATTAAAACGAATAAAAATATTTGCATGTGGTCCAAACGCTATGCTTCGTAACTTAAAAGAATTTTGTATCCGGAATGAATTTGAATGTGAAGCCTCCATTGAATCGGCAATGGCATGCGGCTTTGGAATTTGCCAAGGATGTCCAATTCAGTCATCGGAAAGATCAGATAAATACTTATTGATCTGTAAGGAGGGACCTGTATTTAATGTTAAGGATGTAATAATATGAGCAAAGTTGATTTATCTGTGAATATAGGTACGTTAAAATTGAGGAATCCGATAATATTGGCTTCAGGCACAGTTGGTTACGGGAATGAAATTTCCGAATTTGTAGATCTGAATACAATAGGGGGCATAATTACAAAATCACTCAGTCTTAAAGCTAGGAAAGGAAATTCACCTCAAAGAATTGTTGAAACGCCTGCCGGTATGTTAAATGCGATTGGATTGGCAAATGTAGGTGTAGAACGGTTTCTAAAAGAAAAAATTCCGTTTCTTCGAAAATTTGATATCCCTTTGATTTGCAATATTGCAGCCGGTACAATTGAAGAATATGTTGAATGTGTAAATATATTAAATGCCGAAGAAACAATTAAAGGCTTTGAAATAAATGTTTCTTGTCCCAATGTCAAAAAGGGTGGTTTACAGTTTGGAAATGATATTAAAGCAGTTGGAGAAATAACCGGAAAGGTGAGAGCCGCAACGCGGAAACCCTTAATAATAAAGTTATCTCCCAATGTTTCATATATTTCCGAATTTGCGAAAGTAGTTAAAAAAGAAGGTGGGGATGCCGTCTCGGCGATAAATACATTGGTGGGTACTTCTATTAATATTTTCACTAGAAGACCGAAACTTTCCAATATTACCGGCGGTCTCAGTGGTCCTGCAATTAAGCCTATTGCTCTTGCAAAAGTTTTAGAAATTTATCAGAATGTTGATATACCGATTTTAGGTATCGGAGGAATTATGGGATGGAAGGATATTATAGAATTTATGATTACCGGCTCGTCAGCGGTTCAAATAGGTACATTGAATTTTATAAATCCTTCTGCATCAAAAGAAATTTTAAAAGAGTTGGAAAATTATTGTATCAATGAACGTATCGGGAAGCTGTCCGATATAACCGGTTCACTTAAAACTTAACTTTATGAATATAGACGCTGCACTATCAAAATTATTTTCTTTACATACATTCGGAATGAAGCTGGGGCTTGATAATATTCAGAAGTTTTTGAATATTATTGATAATCCACAAAAAAAAATAAAAACTATTCATATTGCCGGTTCAAATGGGAAGGGTAGTACGGCTTCTTTTATTACATCTATTTTGATGGAGTCTGATCTTAAAGTGGGCTTATATACTTCTCCTCACTTTATTAAATTTAATGAACGAATTGTAATCAATAATGTCCGGATTCCCGACGAATATGTTGCAAGTTTCGTTGAAAAATATTCAGAAAATATCGATGCATTTAAATTAACATTTTTTGAGGTGACTACTGCGATTGCTTTTAATTATTTTGCCGACCAAAGGGTAGATTTTGCAATTATTGAAACCGGTTTAGGAGGTAGATTAGATGCGACCAATTGTCTGAATCCTGAAGGAGTACTTATTACATCGATAAGTCTTGAACATACCAAAATATTAGGTGATT
>CBFDUR010000159.1:0-5427 GCA_965613005.1 uncultured Ignavibacteriales bacterium | reverse complement strand
CAAAGCTAATTTGTAGAACTTACTCTGCACTTTGATGGGATAATACTTATTAGACAATAATATTAGTTTCAGGATTTGGATTAATAAAAAACACGAAGTTTGTTAAAGGTTCTAATGTGTTAAGTCGTTTCTCGTCTATATCTCTCACAGAAACAACAACGAAATCCCGCTTTATGATATGGGGAATGGCGCTTGAAGGATTTAAAGAACACCCTATTTTAGGGTGGGGGCAAGAGAATTTTAATTTCGTATTCAATAAATATTATAATCCTGGAATGTACGCGCAAGAGCCATGGTTTGATCGAGCGCATAATGTGTTTTTTGATTGGCTGATAGTGGGTGGAATATTGGGACTTTTGGCTTATCTCTCTTTATTTGCCACGGCAATATATCTTTTGTGGTTTAGAATTGGAACATGGTCTGTAACAAGTAAAAGTATTTTAACAGGACTTTTAGCGGGATACTTTTTTCAGAATCTATTTGTTTTTGACAATCTGATAAGTTACATAATGTTTTTCTCAGTGATAGGATACATACATAGTATAAGCACAAAAGATAATGTATTTAAAAAAGCTTCAGAAATAATAGAGAGAATAGCAGGAAAATTTCGTGGTAACAATACATTGGAAATAGTCATTACTCCGCTTATTATAATTGCTGTTATTGAAAAAAAGTTCATATATCTGGTATATATGAATATTTAATTTTGAAAATTTTCTTAAAATCCTGGATATTAAAAATCCTATAGAATATTTTAAAGATTATGACGTAGCGGCGATTGGTCCTACTACTAAATTAACCATTGAAATGAAAAAAGTTAAAGTAAATATCATGCCGAGCGAATACACGATTGATGGTTTGGCAAAGGCAATTGTCGGTTATTATAAAAAATAAAATTGAAAAAATTGATTTACCGGTTTAAGTGTTAAACATAGGAGAAAATTTGGATAACTTAAAAAACGATCTATTTTTAAGGGCATGTAAAAAATTACCGTTGGAAAGAACACCTGTTTGGATAATGAGACAAGCCGGAAGATATTTACCTGAATATAGAGCAATTCGTGAAAAAGCTGATTTTTTAACAATGTGTAAAACTCCGGAATTAGCTGCGGAGGTTACAATCCAACCTGTGCAATTAATTGGTGTTGACGCCGCCATTATTTTTTCCGATATTCTTGTTATCCCTGAAGCTATGGGAATGCAATTCGAAATGATTGAAAGCAAAGGTCCTGTTTTCCATAAGCCTCTTCGAACAAGTGATGATATTAAAAACTTAAAACAAGTGGAACCTGAGAAAGATTTGAAATTTGTATTAGATGCAATTTCTTTGGCAAAACGGCAATTAAACGGCGCTGTTCCTTTAATCGGTTTTAGCGGTTCACCTTGGACTCTTTTGACTTACATGGTCGAAGGGAAAGGCTCAAAAAATTGTTGTTCTATTAAAAAATTTATTTACAATGAACCGAAGTTGGCTCATATTGCGTTAGATAAACTATCAAAAGCAGTGACTGAATACCTTTCTGCAAAAATTGAAGCCGGTGCAGATGCAGTACAAATATTTGATACATGGGGCGGTATTTTATCACCGAAAGATTATGAAGAATTTTCGCTTAGATATATTAAATATGTTATTGAATTAATAAAAAGAAACGATGAACCGGTGATCGTTTTTTCTAAAGGTGTTCACTCAAAACTTGAAGAGATTGCTAATTCCGGTGCTGATGTTGTAGGAATTGATTGGACGATTGAACTCGGAGAAGTAAGAAATAAAATTGGTGCAAAGGTATCATTGCAAGGTAACATGGACCCAACCATACTTTATGCACCGAAAGAAAAAATTAAAGAAGAAGTGAAAAGAATTCTCTCTTCATACGGGAAAGGTAGCGGGCATATATTTAATCTTGGACACGGTATTTTACCCGATGTCGATCCTGAAAATGCTAAAGCTTTTGTTAATTTTGTAAAGGATGAAAGTAAATCATTTCACCCATAATAACTATTAGGAAAATTTAATTGCTCTTTTTGAATAATTCGAAGATGCATAAAATTTAAGGTGATGAAAATGTTTGAAATAGATTTAGCGAAATATAAAAAGTACGATAAACCTGGACCGCGCTACACTAGCTATCCCACCGCTCCGCATTTTAACGAGAGCTTTACTCATGAAAATTATTTGGATGAAATAATAAAAACCAACTACGGCGTGGGATTGCCTGATCTTTCCCTTTATTTCCATTTACCCTTTTGCGATACACTTTGTTATTTTTGCGGTTGTAACATGATTATTACACGCAATAGAAATCGTGTTAAGGAATATATAAATTATGTAAAGAAAGAAATTGATTTGGTCAGGTCGTATATTTTACCGGATCGGAAGGTAACTCAACTACATTGGGGAGGTGGAACCCCGACTCATTTGAAACCCGATGAAATAAACGATCTCGCGTCTTATATTAAAGATAGTTTTGAGTTTAAAGACGATTCGGAAAACGGATGTGAAATAGACCCACGTGAATTAACAAGAGAACATCTTGAAGCACTGCGTAACAATGGTTTTAACAGAATCAGTATGGGTGTGCAGGACTTTAACGATAAAGTACAAAAAGCCGTCAATAGAATTCAGCCGGAGAGTATTACCAAGCAAACTGTTCAATGGATAAGAGAACTGGAATTCAGCAGCATTAATTTGGACCTTATGTACGGATTGCCATTTCAAACCGTAGATACTTTTATCGAGACCGTTGATAAAATAATTAATATATCTCCCGATAGGATAGCGGTCTTTAATTACGCTCATGTTCCATGGCTGAAAAAACATCAAGCATTAATTCATCCGGAAGATATTCCTTTACCCGAAATGAAACTTGAAATTCTGAAAATGACAATTGAAAAACTTACCAATGCCGGCTATGTTTTTATCGGGATGGATCATTTTGCAAAACCGGACGATGAATTAGCGATTGCTCTGAGAGAAAAAAAACTTTATAGAAATTTTCAAGGTTATAGTACCCGTTCAGGAACGGACCTTTACGCGATGGGAATAACCGGTATTAGTCAGTTGCATGACGTGTATGCGCAAAATTATAAAACCGAACGGGAGTATTTTTTAGCTTTGGATAATGAAACAATTCCGGTTGCAAGAGGTTATCGCTTGAATGACGATGATATACTCAGACGTGAGGTTATTATGAAGCTAATGTGCAATTTTGAATTGGAATTTGCAAATATAGAAAAAAAATATAATATAAATTTCAAACAGTATTTTAATTGGGGCTTGAATAATCTTAAAGAAATGGAACAGGATGAATTAGTAATTGTGACAGACAATAAAATCGAAGTAACTCAAATGGGTAAATTGCTTATAAGAAATATTGCAATGAATTTAGACGGATATATTGAAAGGAAGGAAGATACTTCTAAATATTCGAGAACGGTTTAAATTATGAGTCTCCTCTAAGAAAGCGTTTTTCTTTTGAAAAAGTTTTGATATTTATTAATATTCGAAATTCGAAAATTTGAAAAATACCTTTTTTGGATAAGTCTCAAATATTATTGTTAAACAATTAGAAAATATATTATAACATGAACAAAAAAATTTTAATACTTGGAGCGGGAATTTCCGGTTTGTCTGTCGCGCATTTTCTTAATAAAGAAGGATACGGAATTACGGTTCTCGAAAAAAATGACGTTGCCGGCGGATCGATGGTTAGTGTTTCTAAAAACGGTTTTTTAATCGATTACGGACCGAACAGTGGCCTTGAAACAACACCGCTTATCGGGCAATTAATAGAAGACCTCAAATTACAGGACGAACTGATTTATGCAAACAAAAAAGGAAATAAAAGATATATTTTAAAAAATAACCGCTTATATCCTCTTCCAATGAATCCGTCTATGTTTTTCAAAACCAAATTGTTTTCAGGTAAAGCAAAACTAAGATTGCTTGCGGAACCACTTATCGGACGTTCGCGGGATGGTTATTATCAAAGTATTTCCGAATTTGTTAAAAGAAGGTTGGGAAAAGAATTCCTCGATTATGCAATTAATCCTTTTGTTGCCGGAGTGTATGCAGGTAACCCGGATCAATTAAGCGTGAAATCGGCTTTCCCAAAATTATATGCTCTTGAGGAGAAATACGGTGGGTTAATTGTAGGTGCAATAAAAAGTATGAAAGAAAGAAAACATCGGCAAGAGAAACCGAAGCAAAGCGCAAAGATGTTTTCCTTTAAAAGCGGTATGCAAACTTTACCAAAGGCAATTGCAAAGGAATTGAGAGATAAAGTTATATTTTCAGCAGAAGTTAATGGAATTGAGAAAAAAGGGAATGGTTATGAAATAACGTATACTCATCAAGGAATAGTAAAAACTACAGAGTGTGATATTTTATTGTCAGCCATACCGGCTTATGCGGCTGCATCTTTGTTTAAGAACATTGATGAAAAATTAGCGATGCATCTTTCCGGAATTTTTTATCCTCCGGTTTATGTCCTTTATATCGGTTATGAAAAATCATCAATAAAACAGCCTCTTGATGGATTTGGATTTTTAATTCCTTCCAAGGAGAATAAATCGTATTTGGGTGCTATATGGAGTTCGGTTATTTTTGAAAATCGGTCCGAAAATGATAAATCATCGTTTACTTTGTTTATCGGTGGCGCTAGAAATCCTGAAGTGATCTCTGCAGATAGAGAAGCGTTATTCAAAAAAGTATTAAATGAGTTTCACGAAATAATGGGTATAACATTCCAACCGGTTTTTAGTACGTTTAAATTTTGGCAAAAAGCAATTCCTCAATATAATACCGGTTATATTGAGCATGAAAATTATTTTAATGACTTTGAAAAGAAAAATCCTGGGATACTGTTGGGCGGTAATTATCGCGGCGGTATATCTGTCGGTGATTGTATTAAAAATTCACAAGTATTGACCAACAAAATAAAAAAACTATGTGCCTCTGTTGAAAGTAAAGAAAAAGCTCAGGGGCAAGAATAGTTGCTATCGAAGCGGATGGGAAAGGCATAAAAATTTGGAAAGGAGAAAAAAATGGCAGTTTATCCGATGAAAAGATTAAGACGTTTACGTTATAATCCTATAGTAAGAGATATGGTTCGTGAGACGGAACTTTCAAAAAATGATTTGATTTATCCCTTATTTGTGGTCCCGGGGAAGAAAGTTAAAAACCCTGTTAAATCAATGCCGGGTGTATTTCAATTTTCTATTGATAATCTTGTTGAAGAGTGTAAAGAAGTAGAATCTTTAGGGATACCTGCAATAATTTTATTCGGAATACCCGAACGCAAAGACGAGTTTGGTTCCGAAGCATACGATCCGAACGGCATAATCCAAAGAGCTGTGAGAGCTATAAAAGCAGAAGTAAAGAATTTGCTGGTGATTACCGATGTTTGTTTGTGTGAATATACTTCTCAC
>CBFDUR010000158.1:0-5429 GCA_965613005.1 uncultured Ignavibacteriales bacterium | reverse complement strand
ATTAAGTCCAATCATAACTACCATAAATAAACTTTCGCCGGTTGTAGTTATAATCGATTCTATTCAAACAATACATAGAAACGAACTTGAAAATGCAGCCGGTTCAATTATACAAATACGAGAATGTACGTTAGCCTTGATGGAAATTGCAAAGAAAAGTCATTTTTGCGTGATAATAATTGGTCATATAACAAAAGAGGGGATGATTGCCGGTCCAAAGATCCTGGAGCATATTGTGGATACTGTAATCCAATTTGAAGGAGAATCACATCAAGCTTTCAGGATTTTAAGGGCTCAGAAAAACAGATTTGGGAATACAAATGAAATAGGTGTATTTGAAATGCAAGAAGGCGGTTTGGTTGAAGTGAAAAATCCAAGTGAATTATTTTTAAGCGAAAGGGAACAAGAAACCTCAGGCTCTGCTGTTACGTCAAGCATGGAAGGTACCAGACCAATCTTGCTGGAAGTACAAGCATTAGTAACTCCTTCAAATTTCGGATATCCACAAAGAGTAACTACCGGTTTTGATCAAAGACGATTATCAATATTACTTGCGGTACTTGAAAAAAGAGGAAACTTGAGGTTTTCATCCAACAATGTTTTTATTAATATAGCCGGTGGAATTAAAATTGCAGAGCCGGCAGTCGACTTAGCCGTTTGCTGCAGTATTGCGTCAAGCCTTCTAAATAGAGTTATTGATAACAAAACGGTTATAATAGGTGAAGTTGGACTTGGAGGAGAGGTAAGAAGTGTCAGCCATGTAGCGAAAAGAATTCAAGATGCTGAAAAGTTAGGATTCAAAAAAATTTTAATACCGTACAATAATTTGAAATCATTGGAATATTCTAATAAAATTGAAATAGTTAGTATTCAAAATTTATTACAAGCAATAAATTCACTTTTTAATTAATTTTTTACATTCATCCGTTAAAACTTTTAGAAATTCCTGGTTGTCTCCTCTTAAATGTATTTCTTTTCTGAAAACGTTTTAATTTTTGTTAGAATATAAACTTCAAAGATTTGGGAATGATCTTTATAGATATACATCAATAATAAAAAATTGTAAGCGGGAAAATTTTGTTTATTTAAAAAAAAATGCTATATTGATGTACGGCTTAAAAAACCGATGTGTTTTATTAATTATTTTTTAGAGGTAAGTTAGTGAGTACAAAACTTTTTGTGGGAAGTCTTCCCTGGTCAGTAAATGACGATACCTTAAAATCCACTTTTGAATCTCATGGTACTGTTGTTTCTGCAAAAGTAATTACCGATCGTCAGACCGGTAGATCTAGAGGATTTGGTTTTGTTGAAATGGAAAACGAAACCGATGCAAGTAAGGCAATCGAATCTTTAAATGGGTCTGAACTCAACGGTCGTAATATTATCGTTAGTGAAGCAAGACCGAAAAACTAAAAAAATATTTTGAGAACTTGCATTTATTAAGCGCTCTATCGAGCGCTTTTTTTATATGGAGAATGGCAGAGATTCTATTACATCAAATATGAATAACTCCCGCCGGCTTTTTTTACGTATTATATATTTATTAAACAATCAATTTTTAGCTTTTGCTAATTTAGTTTTCAAGAAGTAATTTTTTCCCAAAAATATTTAAGTTGAAAGCTATGATAAAAAAGACCTGATAAACGTCTGTAAATTTAATACTTTCTTTATGTTATTTTCCATTTATTCCTTATTTGAGCTTATCATCCGCTATTAAAATATCCGTCGATTTTTCATTGTAACTCATTTTACAATTCGTTTATGTTATTATATTTAAATTTGATTTGTAGAATATTTTTTAATTAATCTTACCTTGAATCGATATGAATAAAATAATTTTTATAATACTGATTTTGATGAATATTAAACCTGCATCGGCAATAAGCGAATCGACTAATTTTAGAGTTTTATGGTTTTTAAAGAGTAGTTTTATTTTAAACCAAAAAGATAATTATGCAAATTTATTCAACTACGTTTTAACATCCAAAGATAGTATCAATCCTAAAAATCCGTCTTCAATTACAGCTTCTCTAATAATAGATGATTATATACGTGCGATAGGAGGGCGAAAAAAATTAAATGAAATTAAAGATCGAATTATTTATTTAAGCGGTGAAACTCGAGGATTATCCGTGAAGATGACTATTTATCAAAAAATTCCTAATAAGCTTAAACAAGAAGTCCACATTGGTTCAGTGATTCAAAATATTTATTATGATAATGGAAAGGAAATTATGACAGCAGGTGGACAACAGATGGAATTTAAAGGTTCTGAGCTTGAAGAGTTAAAATATGAATCTGTTTTGGGCCTTATGCTGAAACTTGATTCCCTTGGAATAAAGCTGCAATTTAAAGGAACGAAGAAATTAAACGGTATTAATGCATATAAAGTTGAATTAATATTCCCTTCCGGTTTTAAATGGATCCAATACTATGATTCTAAAACCGGTTTAAAAATTCGAGAAATTAAAAAAGTAAAAACTTTACAAGGAATTTTTAATCAGGTTATGGAATTTGAAGATTATAGGAATATTAAAGGTGTTAAATATCCATTTTTAATTAAGCAGATATTAGGCTCGCAGCATTTAGAATTTAAAGTAGATTCAATTAAAGTTAATACGGGGTTTAATGACGATGTTTTTAGAATTAAATAATCTTTAATCTTTAGTTTATAGATTATTGAAAGGAAAAATTTGTAGGGAATTATGAGAAATAATAAATACTCTGTAATTGTTTTCGATCTCGGAAATGTTTTAATACCTTTTGATTATGATTTAATAATAAAAAAATTAAATGATGTTGAGCACGGTTTAGGGAATAAATTCTATCGTTTTTATGAATCAAATTATGATATTCATCGAAAATTTGAACGCGGCGATATGCCGGAACAAGAATTTCTTCGACTGATGTTAAATGCTGTTGATAATAAAATAGATAGTGAAGCTTTTTGTCATATATATTCGGAAATATTTATTGTTAACGAACAGGTTGCATCACTCCTTCCGGTACTTCGTGAAAAATATATGCTTGTGCTGCTTTCAAATACAAATTCCATTCATAGAAAATACGGTTGGAATGATAACGGATTTTTAAGATACTTTGATAAACTTGTTCTCTCCTATGAAGTGAATGCAATAAAGCCTGAAAAAAAAATTTATCGTGCGGTTGAGAAGTTCACTACTAAACTTTCAAGCGAACATATTTTTATCGATGATGTCGTTGATTATGTAGAAGGAGCTAAAAAGGTTGGGTGGGATGCAGTGCAATTTACCGGATATGAAAAATTATTGGAAGATTTGAGAGCTAGAAATATTATTTAACAATAATGAGTATGGTCTAAAAACTCATTTTCTAAATAGTTCTTTCCTCTTTTTTTATTGTTGACATTCGATTCATTTTAAAATCATGCCTTCATATTGAAGAAATTTCTAATATTTAGGCATGCATTATTTTGCCGGAACTCCATTAATGAGAAGTATCTAAAAAGAACTTTTAAAATTTCCGAATAATGAATATTAGCGGAAGTTAAACCTATTTCAAAAGAAAGAAACCTTTTTAGAGAAGATTCATTAATCCAAGATTATTGACAAATCTTAGTATATTTAACACTGTCTTTATAAATACTTTCAGGAGATTTAATTAATGCGTTTAAGCATAGGAATAGTCGGGTTACCGAATGTAGGGAAATCCACATTATTTAACGCGCTGACGAAAGCGCAGAATGCGGAAGCGGCAAATTATCCTTTCTGTACGATTGAACCAAACAGAGCAATTGTTCCGGTAGCCGACAAAAGACTAAATAAACTTGCGAAACTTGTTAATCCTGCACGGATAGTTTGTTCAACGGTAGATTTTGTTGATATAGCAGGACTTGCTAAAGGTGCAAGCAAAGGTGAGGGACTTGGCAATCAATTCTTATCAAATATCAGGGAAACCGAAGCTATAATCGAGGTTATCCGCTGTTTCGATAATGACGATGTTGTCCACGTTGAAGCGTTGATCCCATGCGGGATATCGAAATAATTGAAACGGAATTAATTTTAGCGGATATACAAACACTCGAAAAAAAAAACGGGAGATTACAAAAACTGGCTAAAGGAGATAAATCGGCTAAAGCAATGTTGGAAGATTCTAAATCATTACTTGAGTTTTTAAACAAAGGCAATAATGCATTTCTATATCCGGGAAAAGAGAAAGAAACGATAAAGCAATTATTAAATGAACTGAGATTGATGACCGGTAAAAAAATAATTTATTGTGCTAATGTCGATGAAGAAAGTCTTTCAAAGGATAATGATTATATAAAAGCCGTAAAGGAGTATGCAAATTTAAAAAATGCTGATACTGTTAAGATTTCAGCTAAAGGCGAGGAAGAGCTTGTAAGTTTAGAAGATGAAGAACGTTCGGAGTTTCTTGCATCTTACGGAGTAAAAGAAAGTGGATTGGAAAAGATTATCCGGACGGGCTTTCATTCTTTGGGGTTGATAAGCTATTTTACTGCCGGACCCAAGGAGGTAAAAGCTTGGACAATAAAGAAAGGATGGAAAGCCCCGCAAGCAGCAGGTGTAATTCATACAGATTTTGAAAAGGGTTTCATTAGAACGGAGGTTATTAATTATGATGATTACCTCAAATATGGTTACGAAGCTGCATGTAAGGCTGCCGGCGTTATGAAAATAGAAGGTAAAGATTATGAAGTCCGAGATGGTGATATCATGCACTTCCTTTTTAATGTATGAGAAATATCTTCGTTTTGAAGATTAGTTTTATCTTTTTTATATGCAGCATGTAATTTACATTAAGTAATAATAGCATAGCGCAGCAAGCCGGAAGATGAGAGACAGATTTAGGACTTCAGGCTTCGTGCTTCAAACTAAAAAAAGCTGTGAAATTTAAAGATCTAATTATTGGATTGCGGATTTGCGGATTACGGATTTGCGAATTTCATTAAATATATTAATATCACATTTTCCTATTTCTTCATACTTTTTAGGTATGTTTTGCAAAATTATATTCTAATTAATTTTCTTGCAAAAAAAGTTTTAACTGACAATATATTATTATGGAACTGGAAATAATTCACGATAGAGACGAGCAAAAATTTTTTACCGTCGTTAATGGAAAAGAATCACATCTTACTTACAGTTTGTGGGAGAACGGCGTAATCAATTTTAATCATACCTATGTGCCAAATGAATTAAGAGGACAAGGCATTGCAGCGCAGATAGTTAAAACCGGTTTGGATTATGCGAAAGAAAATAATTTAAAAATCATTCCTTCTTGTTCTTATGTTGATGCGTATTTCCGGAGGCATAAGGAATATCAAGATTTATTACGAGAAAATTAAAGAATTTGAAGGGAGCGGTTTTAACGGTTTATAATTATGTCACTTATTCATAAATTTATCTTTTTTAAGTGGACTCATTAAT
>CBFDUR010000157.1:0-5459 GCA_965613005.1 uncultured Ignavibacteriales bacterium | reverse complement strand
CTCCGACCTTCTTGCAATTTTGTTTTTAACCAATCTTTTTCTATTTTTAGTTGACCAATCTTGGCATAAAGTTTTTCCCTTTTTTCTTATATATCCTATCGGGCGTTTTAGTCTTAAAAATCTCGGAAGACCTTGTAATAAACTCTTGCTTCCACTTTGAGATCGTTGCTGGATGAACTTTCAATCCGTTTCGACAACTCTCCCATTGTCTCACACTCTTTGAGCGATTCAGTGACCACCTTTTCTTTAAAGGCTAATGAAAATTTTCTTCTTTTTGCTTTCATTTTTCCAAGATAAAATTAATACTTTTATTGAACTTAACGCATAGTCTGAATTTTGGAGATTATTATAAATTCTATTATTTCTCCTGCAATCCTGCAAAATTGTTTCACTCTTTGTTATAATGGAGTTCGGTATTAAAAAAATAATAAAATTCAACAGTTTTCAGTAAGCCCTCCGTGTTCAGCCATTCCATGCCTACACCAGATACAATCACAATGCTTATGTAAACATTGCTTATCGATCAGCTTACTTTTATACCACCTTTTAGCAATTTTATAAAATATCTTTTTTGTATTTGATTGGTTATAATGTTTTCTTAATTGAGGAATAACATCGTGAAATCCTTCTAATTTCGATAAAAGAAGTGAGTAACCATAATTTGTAAGATGAGCAAATATAAACCGGTTTGCGAGAGAAGTTTTTAATTTTGGGCGTAGATATTTTTCGCATAATTCTTTATAATCTTGTTTGTAAATAATACTTTGAGCCGCATAATAACCTGAAAGCATGGCATATTTAATTCCAAAACCCCAAAGCGCATCCTGAAACCCGGCATTTTCTCCCACATAAAGTATCCGGTTATCCTTTGAAAATTTTGGCTCATTAAAATAATTCATAAATCCACCAAACTCTCTCGGTTCTACTTTATCAATTTTTAAAACAGAATCCAATATACTTAAAGCTCTCTTATAATAAAGTTTTTCATTCTTAAAATCTTCAAAGAGACAGGTAGCAAAAGTTGCTTTTCCATTGTTCACAAGCAGATAAGCATAAGCTTTCGGTGCAATTTTATTATCAAGGAAACCAACGAAAATATTCTTATGCGATGTCTTAAAAACCACACCTTTTGCTATTGCATCAGCAGCTTTGGGACCAGTACCGACAATGGTTATTCCATCTTTTACAGCATCAATTTTTTGCCCAAAAAAAATATTTACACCGGATTCCTCAGCCTGTTTGAGAAGTCCCCTATCGAAAGAGTTTTCGTTTGGACCTCTTTCAATTAAATAAAAAAGAGGGCGTGAGGTTTTTACTTTTACTTCTCTTTGATTAGGTCCATAAAAAATTCCATCATCACCAAAATATGGATAACACAAGAAATTTATTTTAACACCTAGATTATTTAATATATCTAAAGTGTCTTTTTCATCAGACCAGTTTTCCAACCCCTGAAAATCACCATTGAATCGAAGTCCGACATTGTTATTTTTCTCATAAAGATTTACGTTATAGCCAAATTTTCTTAAAACAATCCCGGCTGTTAATCCTGCTGGGCCTGCTCCGACTATTTTTATAGTTTTTTTATCCATAATACCTCTCAATTCAGTTTAGGGGGTGGAATAAAATAAGTTATCGACTTACAACTCATAGAGTGTTTAAGGGGTGGAATAATAGGTTATACATTTATTAAATATTTAGGGGATGGGATAAGTTGTTATATCCAACCCCTAAAGTTGTTCTATTCCACCGGCTTAACATGTTAACTTTTACCTTTCTCATTATCCTTTTTAGTAAACTTCCCCGGTTCTTGTTCAAATTGAATCTTGCACAAAGTGCTACAGAAGTAATAGGCTTTCCCTTTGTACTCAATTTCCTCTGCTTTGATTGTATCTTTTATTTCCATTCCGCATACTGGATCTCGTTCCATTCTAATTCTCCATTTCTAATAATAATTGCTTTATATTTTATTGTGTCAAAAAGTAAGCCAACATAAAAAGTTAAATTTCGTTGTATATTCTTAATATTTGCAATTATAATAAATTAAAAAATTTAAATTTTCTAAAAAATTTTAAATAAAATTATGAATCTTACAGGTTTAACATCAGAGTCATTAAATAATTTTCAGTTTAAATTATCTTATACTATATAGCACGGCAAATCGTAAATTAGAAATTATGTTTAAACTATTGCATTTTTTTTAATTTCTAATTGTTCTAATGTCTAATCAAATAACAATAACCAATGAGACAAACTATTCACATAATTCCCATTCGAGCAGTTCTTGTTTGTTCCATTTGTTTATTGTTCATTTTTTAGGTAATTAGAAATTAGGTCAATTATTTGTGAACTAAATAATGGGTATCCCTATAAAATATTACAATCGGTTTATTTTATGAGGTGTATCTAAAAAGGTAATTTCAAGTTTTCGAACTGCGAATATTTATAAAAATCTAAGCTCTTTCACGAGAAAAATACCTTTTCAGATAAGATGTCTCAATTATTATTTCATCAAAACCAATTTTTTAGTTTGATAAAAACTACCGGCTTTTAGAGTATAGAAATAAATACCGCTTGTAAGTTTGGCGGAGAGGTTATCTATGTTAAATTCTACCCTATGGATACCTGCATTTTTGTCCCGGTTTACTAAAGTGGTAATTTTCCTTCCAAGTATATCATAAACTTTTAATGTAACAAATTCATTTTTTGGTATTTGATATTCAATAGTGGTTGAAGGATTAAACGGATTAGGATAATTTTGAGCCAGCATAAAAGATTTTGACTTTGTAATATTATTTTCATCATTTACAAACGTTACCGTTGAATCGCGATATTGAATACCGTCAAAATAAACCCTGTTTGTATCAATATTATCTCCGTTCTGTTTGATATAAATTCCGTAGAAGCTGATTTCACCGCTTTTAGCTATATTGCTGAAAGGTATTTCAAAAAATTTCCAGCCTGTCCAATTCAGGGTACTTATATTAATATTTTTTTCTTGATTTCCATTTATAAGGAAAGTACTTCCGACGTAATTATTGCTCAGATCGCCGTAAATCCACAGACCGAATTTATCCTTTTGTTGCGAACCTAAAACGGGTTCATTCACATCGATAAGCTTACAAATACCTCCCGATTTGCCGGTAAACCGATAAGTTAATTTCCCTGAATAGGTTCCTTCAGGTGGATTATTATAAGTAATAGCAAGTTTTGTCAGGCTTGTATCTATATCCAGGGAACCGGTATTTAATGAAGGTTGCCGCCAATCGTTTAATGATTCAAAATTTTCAACAACAGTTCCTTGAATAAAGGTTTTATTTCCGGTTCTAAAATTAACAATAAGATCCTTGCCTAATGTTGTACCGACTACACTTTGTACTTTGCTTCTAATTATAACTTTATAAACGGAATTGTAAGTTAGAGAGTTGAATGAAGAGAAACTTATAAACCCATGATTAAGATATTGATAATATCGTGCGTTACTTAATCCGACAGATTTGCCTGTAGAGTCTTGAAATGTAACGCTTCCGCTTAAACTTGAAAATACAAGTGGAGTATTAAATTCAATTATAACTTTTACGGTTGTACTAATGTTGTTCTGATTATTATTCGGATAGGTATTTACGGTTTCAAGCGGTACAGCAGGTTTAGTATAAAATTCAAATGTGTAATTAGTATCGATTGAAGCATCTAAAATACTTATCGCTTTATTAGATAATGTTACACTGTACTTTGTTCCGGATTTAAGCAATGATGAGGGAATAAAAGTAAAAGTTTTATTGCCGTTAGTCCACTTAAAGTTACCGTTAACCGAAGGAGTAATGGAGAAAGCGGATTGAATAGATTGGGGAGTCATTGATTGATCGAAAGAAAAGGAAATACCGGTATTCGACCATACAGTATCGGATAAAGCCGGTAGGTGACTAATAATATTGGGTTTGGTTGCTCCTTCATTAATTAAATTGAAAAAATGGCTCCAATTCCAATATGGACCAGGGTCTGTATGAGTATTGCATGTGGGATCGAATGACGCAGACGGATGAGCAGGATTCCAGGTATTTCTAATCCAACTTACCCACCATGGTTTACTCCATTGATAATGACCTATAATTCTATATTTGTTAACCGGGATATTATAAGTTGTTGCTAAATGCCGGAATAATGCTCCTGACGATTTATACATCGCTTCAGTAAAATACTTTGGTGTGCTGACATATCCTTCGTGTTCAACTCCAATCATGTAGGGATTCCAACATCTGGCATGCCATGCTTCATTATGTTCCCTCACAAGTTGAACTATGTAACCATCAGAACTTCTTATGACGTAATGCGCACTGGCCCTTGCGGCAGGATTTTTTAACCAAGAAACAGAATTTGCAAACGAGCCTTGAGTAACGTGAACTACAAGAAAAAGTTGCTTTATTACGCCTCGTGTAAAATTAGGACTTGGGTCCCATGTTGCAGGTGGATAATCTATTGATTGTATTGAAGCCGTCTTTTTTAATTTATTCTTTGGATTAACATAAGAACTGAATTTGTTCATTTGCATTTTAGGATGCCGGGATATTTTTATTCCTTTTAAAGTTTCACCTTTATACAATGCATCAAAAACACCAAATGAGTAAAATGGTTTAACATCCGGCTGAGGAATGCCTGAAAAATTTTCAAGTACAGGTTTCCAGTTATTTAGGTTAGTTCTGTCTATTCCCATACTGTCGGCTATCGAAGAAAGGAGCGCAGCCGCAGCTTGTATATTTAATTTTTCATTTACTGCGACATCATCCGGATTTGCACCTATCAATTTGGCACCTTCTATCAATGAATGACCAAACCAATTATCATTTTTCAAAGCCATTATGCCGTATACCGGAGGTTGTTGATTAGGACCCCGGTTTTTGTTCGATTGAATTATATTACTGAATCGTGTTTCGGAATATGAAATAGATTTTAATAAGTCTGATGGAACATTAAATTTTACTGCCGCATCTTCAAATATTTTCGAAAGTATCTTATTAGGTTGTACACTATTGCCTGTTTGTGCAAAGAGGTTAACCGTTATCATAAATACAAATAATAAGTAGCAAATAATTTTTCTCATCTAAACTCCTTTCTTTATCTTTATAATAGATGGTATGAAATGTTCGCTTATAACAATAATAAAATTATAGGTGAAATAAAATTAGCTGAATAATTGGAAAGCTTTCTACTAATGTTTAAATTTGAAGCGAGCCAATAAACATTTATCTTATAATGTGAATGCGTGATTAAAGACATTTACTTCTTCACAGCTATTTTGAAAAGAAATATAAAACATCTTTTATATTGTAACAATAACTAATTTTATCTATAATGGATACTCTTTCATTTCAATGAATTTATATTCAATTTGGCAATATTATTTAGCCTTAGGGGGTGGAATAGAATAACTTGAATATAATGCAAGAATAAATAACTGTTAT
>CBFDUR010000156.1:0-5468 GCA_965613005.1 uncultured Ignavibacteriales bacterium | reverse complement strand
TTAAGAACAGAAAAATTAATGTGGAACAATGAAACAAGAAAAATCATGTCGGATAAATTTGTTACTATTACTTCACCAAAAGAAAAAATCGAAGGTTACGGTTTCCAATCCGATCAAAATTTAAGTAACTATACTATATATGATATCACTTACATTACCAAAATTGATACTGTGACAAAGAAATGAACTCTTTCATATTCTAAAAAATTATAAGAATATTTTGCTGTTTTATGAATAAATTTTTTTTTAATCTTATTATTTTTCTGTTATTAACTATCCGGATCGCCGTAGCCCAACAAAAGAAAAATTACATTACGGTGGTTGGTGATAAAATGGTCGGCAGAGTGATAAATGGTGAGAGTATTCGTGAGGTGATTGGGCATGTTCTGCTTACTCAAGGAAATGTGAGAATAACGTGTAATAAAGCAATTCAGTATTTAGCTAAAAATAATGCCGAATTAATAGGTAATGTTGTTGCGAAACAAGATAGTTTAACAATTACTACGGAACATGCTCTTTATTATGGTAAGGAAAGGAAAGTGGAAAGTGATGTTCCCGTGAAATTAGATGATAAAAAAGTAATACTTAGTGCCGATTCGGGGATTTATTATTTTAATGATAATAAAGCGGTTTTTCAGCATAATGTTACTCTTTATGATACGACAACAACTTTAACTTCCAATTCCCTTACTTATTTTAAAAATTTGAATAAAGCAATTGCTGTGGGTAATGTAAAAATAATTGATAAAGATAATATAATACAAGCCGATAGTTTAATCCATTTTAGAAATACGGGAATAAGTTATGCCAATGAAAATGTAAGAATTACTAATCTTCACAATCATGTAATGATTTTTGGGAACCATTTGGAAGACTATCCGAAAAAATCATACACTTTGGTTACCGGAAACCCATTATTTTTACAGATAGATACTTCTTATGTTAAGAACATTGATACTCCGTTGAGTATTGGAGGGAAAACTAATTTCACAATTCATATTGATACTTTAATAATTTCAGCACAAGTTATGCAATCGTGGCGGGATACGATAAATATTTTTCAAGCCTCAAATTCAGTTGAAATCCTAAAAGGACAATTTGCTTCAAAAAACGATTTTACTATATATTATAGAAATAAAGGGAAAATGGTTATCAATAAAATTAAACAAGAATCGAAACAACCAATTATTTGGTATTCAAATTCACAATTAACAGGTGACTCTATTACCATTTATTTAAAGCAAAATAAAATTCAACGACTTGAAGTTTATAAAAAAGCATTCTTGCTTTCGCAAAATGAAATTTATAAAAGCCGATTCAACCAGATGTCCGGCACAAAAATTATTATGTATTTTTCGAACGGTAACCTTCATCAAACTAATATTTATGGCGACGTTCATAGTATCTATTATATGTTTGAAGATAGTATTGCCAATGGTTTGATAAAATCTTCAGCTCGATCTTTGAAAGTAAGCTGTATCTTTTACCTCAATTTAAAATTCATAAGAATAGACCGGTTAAAGAAGAATTATTGAAAAGGTTAATTGGTTATAGAATTGTTAAGTAATTTTAGATGTGTTTTAATTTGAATAAGTAGTTAATTTATAAACCGAGATTAAATTTCTAAAAAAGAAGAAATTACCTGAATAATGAATACAATTACATTAAAAAGCGATAAATTAGTTAAAATTTACAAGAAGAGAGCAGTGGTCAACAAAGTCTCAATTGAAGTATCTAAAGGACAAATAGTCGGTTTGCTGGGGCCTAACGGTGCCGGTAAGACAACTACATTTTTTATGATTGTTGGTATGATTAAACCCAACAGCGGTAAAGTTTTTTTAGATGATAAAGAAATCACCAAAATCCCTATGTATAAAAGAGCGCGTATGGGTATTGGATATCTTCCTCAAGAAGCTTCAATATTCAGGCGGCTTACTGTTGAAGATAATTTATATGCTATACTGGAGATGACAAAATTAAAATCATCGGAAAGAAAACAAAAATGTGAAAAACTTATGGAAGATTTATCAATTACGCATATCCGTAAAAGTTTAGGTGTTCAATTAAGCGGTGGCGAGAGAAGAAGAACTGAAATTACCAGGGCGTTGGCAACAGACCCTAGTTTTATTTTGCTTGATGAGCCGTTTGCAGGAGTAGATCCGATTGCAGTGGAGGATATTATGAATATTGTAGCTAATCTTAAGAAGAGGGGAATAGGCGTTTTGATTACGGATCATAATGTACACGAAACATTGAACATTGTTGATAATGCCTATATTTTAATTAATGGATCAATCTTTAGACATGGGAAAGCGAAGGAATTGGCGGAAGATGCTGAGGTTAGAAAATTATATTTGGGAGAAAAATTTAAATTAAATAGATATTCCTGAAAATTTTTAATGGCCTAAATTGACGGTAAAAAATAAAAGGTTGTCATATTATGGAAGGAGAAAAATCAACAAAGAAAAATATTGCTCATTTCCCGGCTACAGATATGATTGATATCGTAGAGATTATAACTAGTATCTATATAATTTATATAGAAATGAATAATTAGTATTTGATAATTTATTTTTATAGCCGGTTATAACTTGTTCATAATTGATAAATAGTTTATTGAAGATTTTATTCCATGTTTGTTTTTGAGCATACTTAAGTGCATTTTTTGCAATTTCATTTCTTAACTTAGGTTTGTCAAGTAAAACTTCTATTTTATTTGCTAAATCTAATGCATCTCCCGGTTTTGTAAGTAAACCTGTTTCGCCGTCTATTATAATTCCCGATGCCCCACCTTTTCGAGCGCATACAGGCGGAATTCCCGAAGCCATTGCTTCGAGTGTTACATTACCAAATGTTTCTGTAGTAGAGGGAAATACAAAAATATCACTTGACGAATAAACGGTTGAAAGAGCATGACCGGATTGGTAACCCAAAAAAATTGCTTTCGGCATTAATTTTTGCAATTCATTTTTAATTGGTCCATCACCAACCAATACAAAAACAAAATCATCTCTGTAAACACTAAGAATATTATAGGTATCGGCTAGTGTTTTTAAGTCTTTCTCCCATACAAGCCTTCCGCTGTAAAGAAGAACGGTTTTTCCTTCTATTCCAAGTGATTTTTTCCATATTGAGGATTTATACATCGGATTGAAAAATTTTATATCTACTCCATGAGGTAGATATTCGATTGTTTTTAATCCATGATTTTTAAGTTCTTTTAATATAGGTTTCGAAGGAACGTATACTTTCTCACATCGATTATAAAGATTTTTAAAGTATGTCCAACTCATATTTCCAAGCGTTTTAATTTTATAGTATTTGGCATAACTGGCAAAATGTGTATGATAAGTAGCTACTACCGGAATTTTATATTTTTCTGCATACTTTATTGCCGAGTAACCAAGTGAAAAGGGGCTGTTAATGTGGAGAAGATTTGGTCTGAAGTCATTTAGGATTTGCTCAAAATGTCTTATCCCAGGCATTGCAATACGGTATCCTTTATAAAGTGGAAATCGGATAGACGGTATTTTAAACATATCAGTCGATTGTTTATCATCAGTTGGTATAAGAGGAGAAAAAAATATATTGGATATATCTTGATAATTTAGTTCCTCAATTAATTTGTATAATACTCTTGTAACTCCATCATGTCCAGGACGCATTGTCCCGGCGAAATAAGCAATCCTAGTATTTTTCTCTTTATTCATGGTGGTTTTTCCCCATATAATTTAAAATAATTGGAAGATTTGATTCCATTCTAAAATATTAAATTTAATTGTTTCCATTTGTTTATGCATCAGTTAATGGTAAATCTCATTTATTCCGCTTATGGAATAGATTTATCGGGACAGAAATATTTTTAGTAATCGATTAAACCGGTATTTAGTTAAGTCCCTGTAAATGTTAAAGAAATATTTCTATGATCTAATATATCCGTATTACGTTGAAGTGTAAGTATTTCACACTTTAAATCTTTTGAATTTAATGTTACAATATTTATTTTGATCTTTGATAGTGTTGAACCCATAAAACTACCACCGGCAGTTAAAAATTTTATTCCTTTTCTAATATATTTTTTATTCTCATGGTAATGACCGTGCATAACCAAGTCCACGTTATAAGCTTTAAAAAAATTTATAATCCTTTCCTTTTTTCTTAGCTTCATGGTTTGTTTTTCGATTTTTTGCCAAAAATTATTTGAAGAACTATTTTTATCGACTTTTATTTTATTGAAATGATGATGGGTTAAAATTATTATCGATTGATAGTTATTTTTGTAATCGTTAAAGATGTGAATTAATTCAAATAACTGATCATATTTAATAGAACCGTTAGAGGCGAAAATATTTTTTGTTTTCGAATATTCCGAGATAGAATTGAGACCGATCAATAAAATACCTGAAAGTATCTTAGCATAGGGGAATATTCTTTCCGGTTGTATATAAACACAATTTCTGAAAGTTTCATTAAAATAATCATAGAATTCGATTATTTTTTTATTAAAATCAATTGAACGACATTTTGCGGGAAAATTAAAAATATCTTCCGCAGTCTGTACTCCTCCAAATATATCATGATTTCCGATAACAATGGAGAGTCGTTCGCCATCCAAAAGGTTGTGTTTTTTGAATAAATTCCTAAGTATTTCAAAATCTTGGGGGGAAGCATTATCAGTAAGGTCACCGGTTATAACAAGATGATCAATTTTGTTTTTTGTTACAAAAGATAATGCAAAGTCAATTTCTTGTAAATTATTTTTGTTAAAAAAAGTTGTAAAATGAAGATCGGATAAATGAGCTATTTTCATAGTATAAATAATTCTTTCTAATAATTTATAGCTCAAAATAATACGGTATGATTAACTAATTATTAAAATACTATTATTAATATATTAAGGATTTATAGCGATTAAATATCCGGCGATAGGGAGAAAATCTATGGAGGGAATTATAAAAAGGTTGGGAGCGATATCCTCCCAACCTTAAAGCTTATTATTTTTGTTTATTTATTATCGAATTCACTTTTTGCATTTGTTTGAGTCGATTGATTTCTTGTTGAATGCTTTGTGCTCCCGGATATAAATTTTGTAACTTTTGCATAACGCCGATAGCTTTGTCATATTGTTTTAATTCAACATATAATCTTTCCAGCATACTATATGGATTATACGGAGATCTCAAATTCAAATTAGGAGCATTTAATTTGGCGGTAGCAATCGGTACGATCTCGTTGGCTAATTCATTAAATTTTTTAACATCACCGTTACTTCGATAGAGATTTGCTATATCATATAGAAAACGATAATCCAACGGAACTACATTTCTAGGGATTTCACTTTCCATTTTATTTAAAGTATATATACTCATTGAATCATTATGAGCAACTACCCGGTAGTAGTATGCCAATCGTACAAATGTATTTCTGTAATTTTGAATTAATCTACTTTCGGTATCGGTAAAGTATAC
>CBFDUR010000155.1:0-5473 GCA_965613005.1 uncultured Ignavibacteriales bacterium | reverse complement strand
CCCGGTACTTTCAATCATTCGATGACGGTGGGCACACTAGCCGAAACCGCCGCAGAAAACATAGGTGCTAATACAATGTTGGCTCGTGTAGGCCCTTATTATCACGATATCGGCAAAACAATCACTCCGCAGAATTTTGTTGAAAATCAATTAAACAACCAAAATATTCATGAAAATTTAACGCCTGAAGAAAGTGTTAATCTCATTATAAAACATGTAAAAGACGGAATAATTCTAGCGGAAGAAAATGATCTTCCGCAAGAAATCATCGATTTTATACCTATGCATCACGGGACAACTACAATATCTTTCTTTTATGAAAAAGCAAAAAAATTATATGGTGATGAAAAAGTGGATATTAATGATTATAAATATCCCGGCCCGAAACCTAATACTAAGGAGACGGCGATAGTAATGCTTGCCGATGGTTGTGAATCGGCTGTAAGATCAATTGAAGATGCTGATCCGGTGAAGGTTAAAAATGTAATTGATAAAGTCATTCAATCAAGAATTGATGGTGGACAATTGGACGATTCACCCATAACATTCAGTGATATATCCAAAATAAAAAAAACATTTGTCGGTATATTATTAGGTCAACATCATAAAAGAATCCGGTATCCGAAACAAGACGAAGTTGAAAAAGGTATTGGAACAAAAGGGGACGAAAAATGAATGTTTTTCTGAAGGAATATTTGGCTGTACTTAAGTTGGAGAAAAATCTTTCGGATAATACTGTTTCTGCATATAAATCAGATATATCGGCTTTTATTCGATTTTTAGAGGATTATAAAATAAATGACCTTTCCGAAATTAAATTTTATCATATAACCGGTTTTTTCAATTTATTAAATGAGTTAGGCTTGAATCAAAGATCCGCAGCGAGATATTATTCATCTCTGAAAGGTTTTTTTAATTATTTGTTAATGTGTAAATACATCACCGAAAATCCGGTTGATAAAACGGAGATGCCTAAACTTTCCAAGAATTTACCAGGTGTTTTATCTATAAATGAAATTGAATTAATATTAGCGATGCCCGATACCGCCAACAAACTTGGTTTACGCAACAAAGCTTTACTCGAAGTTTTTTATGCTTGTGGAATCAGGGTATCGGAATTAATTAATCTGAAAATATCAAATCTTTTTTTTGATGAAGGAATTATCCGGGCATTTGGAAAAGGTTCAAAAGAAAGATTGATACCAATCGGAAGCAGCGCTATTAGATGGACAAAGGAATATCTTACTAAAAGCCGGCCTTTATTAGAAAGAAAGGCTAAAAGTGAAAATTATTTATTCCTTAGTGTTCGCGGAACAAAAATTTCACGTATGGGAATTTGGAAATTAGTTAATCGCTATGCAAAAGAGGCAGGTATTCAAAAAGAGGTTCATCCTCATACTTTCAGGCATTCATTTGCTACACATCTACTTGAAGGAGGGGCTGATTTACGCGTCGTTCAAGAGATGCTGGGGCATGTTGATATTTCTACAACTCAAATTTACACACATATTGATAAAGATTTCATTAAACAAGTACATCGAGATTTTCATCCGAGAGGTTAACCAAATTGTCAGACATACATATCAGCGAAAAATTAATTAAGTTTCTTTTATTCTTGCCTATATTCCTTATCTCTTTAGGAATACACGAATTTGCGCATGCTTTATCGGCTTCGAGATTAGGAGACAATACAGCAAAGGAGCAAGGAAGACTGACTCTCAATCCTTTTAAACATGCCGATCTGGTAGGCACTTACCTAATGCCTTTAGCCTCATTCGCTTCCGGATTTGCACTGATAGGTTGGGCTAAACCGGTCCCGGTTAATAGGAACAATTTCAAAAATCAATTGAAGGATGATGCAATAGTATCTTTTGCCGGTCCATTTTCAAATCTGATTTTAGCCATTCTTTTCCTTTTGTTTTTTACCTTATTTTCACAAACTAAACTACCCCAACAAAATTACATTCTTAGTATGGCTTGGTACGGTGTGTTTTTTAACGTTTTTTTATTCGCTTTCAATCTTTTACCGATCCCACCGCTGGATGGCTCTCATATTTTATTTGATCTGTTTCCTAATAAATTTACCGCTAAACTTTTAAACCTTGGACTGTATGGAACAATGATACTTCTTGTCTTCATATACAGCCCTCTTTGGGGATATTTTATGGATCTAGTTAATTTTATTTTAAAAATCTTTATAAAAACTGCCGGGGTTCTCAATGGGTAAATTAAAAATAATTTTGCTTTTATCTTTCCTAGTTTTTGGAGGATGCTCTCAAAAAGAAAAAACACAACAAGGTTTTCAGAAGAAAAATATAGAAAGCAATCAAATTAAATTAAATGTTCCTAAGCTAAAAAGTTTTCTGTTTGTCGGAATAATAAATAACAAGCCCGGTATTTACAAATATGATATTCTTCGAAAAAATTATTCCGAACTTTGGTCTAACCGTAGGGAAAAGGTAGTCGATCTTACTTATTCTAAAGACAGAAAAACAGCTTTTTTCTTAACGGCAACAAGATTCGGGAAAAGGGGTGTATTCCCTTATATCAATAATATTAAGCTTTATTTAGTAAATATTGATTCCTCAAAAGTTGTGCTTTTGAAAAAAATTGGTAGCGGAATGCAGGTATTTACCGAATGGAGTACTGATAATACATACAAAGTGATGCTCAATTCAATTGATAAAACAATTGCCGATTATGTTCACCAAAATACACAAATATTTAATACCTTTGGAAAGGAACTTCTTGACGAAACAAAAACATATAATATAATAAAAGAAGGTTATCCTCAACCTCCGAAAGTTAAAGAAAGTCTTACCTCACCGGATGAAAAATATTTCTTTTCTTCAAGTGGACGAGATACAATTTCAATTTATTTGAATCAAACCGGTACCGATAAAAAATTCTTTATTATAAAAGGAATACAAAAACTTAATCAATTGGATTGGGTTGGTAACGATAAGTATGTGATTTTCAGTACTATTAATATAATGCCCGGCAATAATACTCTTTACAATAAAGAGCCGCAAACTTCTAAACTTATTATTTACTCAATTAAAAACAAAAAAATAATAAAAAAGTGGGATGGCGGAGGTATCAAGAATTTTTTTATTGTAGGAAATATCCTTGTATTTGATACCGGCTTTGGAAAAAATTCTATCATTAATATTTATAATATTAATAAACAGGCAATGATGGACTCGATAAAAATAAGAGGCGGATGTGGAATAAAAAACATTCCTCAGATACCTGATTATAGTGCTTAGTGTCGGTTAAAAATGAATTTTATTGGGTCGATGCATTTTTTATTATTTTCAAATCATAACTCCCAATTGAATTAATAATCACATGGAAAAAATATCAGTTATAATCATAACTAAAGATGAAGAATCTTCGATTCGGGAATGTTTGAAAAGTGTTCGCTGGGTTGATGAAATTATTGTAGTTGATGCTGAAAGCACCGATAAAACAGTTGAATTAGCTAAGAATTACACCGGAAAAATTTTTATAAAAGAATGGGAAGGATTTGCAAAACAAAAATCTTATGCGCTTGCGCAGGCGAAGAATGAATGGGTATTAAGCATTGATGCCGATGAAAGAATTTCTTCATCATTAAAAGAAGAAATTCAAATACTCGATTTTTCATCGGCAGATGGATATTTAATTCAACGCGAAGATTATTTTTTGAAAAAACATATTACAACTTGCGGTTGGAATAGAGATTATCAACTCAGACTTTTTAAAAAATCAAAGACACATTTGACGGATAGATTAGTTCATGAAGGTTTTGTTGTTGATGGCAAAGTTAATCATTTGAAAAATCATCTTATTCATTATACATTTACATCGATTGAAAAGACAATTATTAAGATCAATAATTATTCTACATTGCAAGCTATCGAAAAATATAAAAATAGTAAAAAAGTATCCGGCTGGACAATTACGGTTCATGGTTTGTCTTCCTTTTTCAGATCTTTTTTCTCTTTAAAAGGGTTTAAAGACGGTGTTCACGGGCTTATAATTTCTTTTATTGACTCACTGACTACTTTTTTAACATATATGAAAATTTGGGAGATGCAAAACAAAGGATAGTTTCACCTTAGTTCATCTTTGCTATACTAAATGAAAAACAAATTTAGAATATGGATACTTATTTAAGAATTTTAGGATTTGTAAAACCGTATTGGAAGCATTTGGCTATATCTGTGGTTTGCACAGTTCTTTTTGCCATTTTAAGCGGTATGTCGATTTATTTAACAATTCCGTTGCTGGATACTCTCTTTCAGAGTTCATCTACTACAACTATACATAAAACCAGCACGGTTAATCCTACCACAAACATTTTACCTGATTGGGCAAAAAAGATCGAGAAGGATGTTACCACTACATTTAATAATTTTATATTTACCGGTAACAAACTACAGTCATTACTGCGCATTTGTTTACTTATTTTGATTACATTTTTTTTCAAAAATATTTTTGGCTATGCTCAAGCTTATTTCCTTGCATACGTCGAGTTTGCATCGATGAAGGATTTACGTGATGTAGTTTATAAGCACCTTCACCAACTTCCGATGAGCTATTTTAAACAAGAGAGAGTAGGAAATTTAATTTCGCGATTTACAAATGATATATACGTAGTTCAATCGAGTATTTCAGCTACCTTTTTAAATATGATTCGTGAACCTCTTACGATAGTGGTATTCCTTGGTATAGCTTTAAGCATTAGCTGGCGGTTAACCCTTCTCGCCCTGACTATTTTACCTTTTTCAATGCTGATTATTACATTTATCGGTAAAAGGCTGCGCAAACATAGTTCTTTAATCCAAGCTAAAATGGCTGATATAACAAGCATTTTGCAGGAAACTATATCCGGTGTTAAAATTGTCAAAGCTTTTGGAATGGAATCCTATGAAAACCTAAAATTTATGAAAGAGACTAAAAGTTACTTCAAATTGATGCTGCGAATAGTAAGGATAAGAAACGCGGCTTCTCCCATAACCGAATTCCTAAGTGTTGTTGTAGGTGTTATCATAATTTATTACGGCAGTGTGTTGGTCCTTCAGAACAATGTCTTAAAAGCAAGTGAATTTTTAGGGTTCTTATTTGCAATTTTTCAGTTGATGCCTCCCATTAAGGAATTAAGCAGCGTTAATAACAGAATTCAGGAATCAAGCGCAGCAGCAGATAGAATCTTTGAAATTCTTGACACAAAATTAATTATTAAAGATTCGCCGGATTCTATTGAAAAAAAAGTTTTTATAATGAATTTGATGCGACCAATCCGTTATTAGTGTATGCAAAACAAAAAATGTTTATAGAAGCCTACATTCAAAAAGTATGCGCTCACTATCTGATTGTTCGTTTAGGTCGAATATTTGGCAGTCAATTAAATGATACAACATTATTGACAGGATTATTCAAGCATATTCTTGACAATACATCACTGAAAATAGCAATAGATCATATC
>CBFDUR010000154.1:0-5492 GCA_965613005.1 uncultured Ignavibacteriales bacterium | reverse complement strand
CAATTTTTATATTTCTCTTAGAAGTTAAAATTATTCTTAACACAAACTTTTTAATTAGCATACTCACACGCGGTCCATATCCGGATTTATCGACAATTACACGAGCTGCTTCCAGCATTTTTCCATATTCAACGCCGGCCGGGCAGGCGGTTTCACAAGCTTGGCAGTCTAAACAAAAATTCATCTCCTCAGCAAAGATAGGAGTAACCCTCATCTCACCTTTTGCAACTGCTCTAATCATTCTGATTCTACCACGCGGTGAGGACCGTTCGAGTTTTGTCATTTCATAAGTCGGGCAAGTCGCCAAACACAAACCACAATGAATACACTGGGCTAGTACATCATCTGAGGGTAATATATTCAATAAAATAGGGTTACTCATTTAGGTCTCATTAAGTTTAATCATTACATAGACCATAGGTTTGTACAATACACATCGATTTATAATTTCATCT
This sequence comes from uncultured Ignavibacteriales bacterium, assembly GCA_965613005.1. Taxonomy (GTDB): domain Bacteria; phylum Bacteroidota; class Ignavibacteria; order Ignavibacteriales; family Ignavibacteriaceae; genus CAVVVS01. Next base: position 5,037 of record CBFDUR010000154.1, on the reverse strand, counting down.
AATACTGTCATCGTTTTTTTAATGTTTAGATAATTTATAAAAATTAAACTTTATTGATCCGTTTTTCCTAAACAATGTTAAATATAATCTACAATATTATCAAGATTTTACATCAATGAATATAGTAGATTCGTTTATGTTGTTATTTTACATTCTCTAAGTATATTTTTAATTTCGAATGATGGTAGTTGCAATTAAAGGTTGAGCAAATTTGTCTTAATATATTTTTATGGTAATTAATCAATCTATCTAAGTTGAATTATATTTGTTGGAAATCATTATGTAGTTAAAAACAAAATTAACTATATTTAAAATTATATTTTTATAATCTAAAGAATTATAGTGCATTTTCTTTATTCTATCGATCTCTCGGTTTTTTATTTTTTCAATCATACTCTATCCTCCGGAGTACTTAATAGATTTTTCACCACTATTACTAATGTAAATAATTGGTATATAGTATACATTCTTCTTTTATATATTAGTTTTTTTAAAGGCGGCAGAAGAGGAAAAATTGCCGCTATCGGGGTAATTCTTCTTATTACTTTTTCAGATCAATTCGGTGCCAATGTATTAAAAGAATGGGTACAAAGGATCAGACCATGCAACGCACTTTCAAACGTAATTACGCCACTCGGATGCAACGGAACATATTCTTTCCCTTCCAATCATGCATTAAATAATTTTGCTGCGGCAATGTTTTATTATCGTCTTTTCCCCAAACTAAAATGGGCTTTGTTTATTACCGCTACGTTAATTGCAATTTCGAGAGTTTATATTGGCGTTCATTATCCATCCGATATTCTCGGAGGTGCAATCATAGGTGCGGCAATCGGCTATGTTTTTTCGATAGGTGCATTAAGAATCGAACAATATCTGAATAAAAATCCTAATAAAATGATTTTTCAAAAAAAATAAATTTAATCATGAAAAAGGACTTTATGCAAAAATTAAAAATCCGAAGAGCTTCAATCGAAGATATTCATACTATTCTATCCTTAATAAAAGAGCTCGCCTCTTATGAAAAACTTCTCGATGAAGTTACGGCTACAGAAAAACTTTTGAAGGAAAATTTATTCGGTAAAAATAAATATGCCGAAGTTCTAATAGCCGAATATGAAGGTAAACCGGTTGGAGAAGCTTTGTACTTTCATAATTTCTCTACGTTTGTAGGCAAACCGGGAATTTACTTAGAAGATATTTTTGTAAAGCCCGAAATGCGCGGCAAAGGAATTGGAAAGGCACTCTTTTCGGAGCTTATCAAAATTGCTAAAGATAGAAACTGCGGTAGAGTTGAGTGGGTAGTATTAAATTGGAATAAACATGCTGTTGAATTTTACAAAAGCCTCGATGCAGTATCGATAGATGAATGGACTGTTTACCGCTTGACGGAAGAAAAAATAAATAATTTATCGAACAAATTGAATAATAAAACAGAAATATAAATTTTGTTCATTATATGTTCTTCATATTGAAAACTTTAAAACAACTTTTTAGATATGGCTTATAAATCATTTTATATCTTATTTAAATTGAGCGATTCTTGATTATTGTTATGAAAGGAAGTTCTCAGATTCTCCTTGTCTTGCAATGAATAAAAGTATAAAATCTTTTTTAAAGCCAATTCATAAACTTAATAATAAATTTTAACTCATTAAAAATGGCACTTAAAATGATTTTTTATTAGCTAAAAATTTTTAACTTTACTTTCTAATTCTTTATTTTGGAAGTAAAATTGATTTTAAAAATGTTATAAAAAGTACAAAGGGTAAAATAAAAATGGTTCAAAATAACGATAGACGAGTAGTAGTAACTGGGATGGGAGCAGTAACTCCGTTAGGTCTTTCCGTACGAGAATTTTGGAATGAAATGCTCAACGGCAAAAGCGGAGCTTCTTTAATTGAAAAATTTGATCCGTCCAGACTAAATACAAAGTTTGCATGTCAGCTTAACGGTTTTGATGCTACAAATTACATGGATAAAAAAACCGCTAGGCGGTTAGACCCTTTTGCCCAATATGCAATGGCTTCGGCCATCCAATCAATAGAGGATAGTGAATTAAAACCGGAAAATCTATCCGATGAAGAAAAAACACGAATAGGTGTAATATTCGGAAGTGGTATCGGTGGAATTCAAACATTTTATAAACAAGCCGTTATAAACTATACTGACGGTCCTAAAAGGATTTCTCCATTTTTTATTCCGATGCTTATTCCCGACATGGCTTCCGGCTATATCTCAATACACTTCGGATTCAGAGGTCCGAATTATTGCATCGTATCGGCTTGTGCTACAGCCAATAATAATATGATAGATTCTTATCTGTTAATTAAACAAGGGATAGCCGATGTTATAGTAACGGGTGGTAGCGAAGCTTCTATAAACGAGTTGGGAGTAGGAGGATTCAATGCTTCCAGAGCTCTTTCAACCCGTAATGATTCGCCGGCGACAGCTAGTCGTCCTTTCGATGCTACACGAGATGGGTTTGTTATGGGAGAAGGCGGAGGAGCACTTATATTGGAAGATTTACATCACGCACTTGATCGCGGTGCAAAAATCTACGCTGAAATCATTGGATTGGGTCTTTCTGCAGATGCTTACCATATCACGGCTCCACACCCCGAAGGTAACGGAGCAATTTTATCAATGGAAATGGCGCTTAAAAATGCTGATATTCATAAAGAAGATGTTGATTACATAAATATGCACGGAACTTCCACTCCTCTCGGAGATATTGCGGAAACAAAAGCTATCAAAAAAGTATTCGGTGAACATGCCTATCGAATGAACGTTTCATCTACTAAAAGTATGACCGGACATTTACTTGGAGCCGCCGGTGCAGTAGAAGCAATTGCTTCTATTTTAACAATTAATAATGATTTGGTTCCTCCTACTATTAATTTTGAAAATCCCGATCCTGAATGCGATTTGAATTATACTTTTAATAAACCTCAAAAAAGAATTGTGAATGTAGCAATTAGTAATGCATTCGGGTTTGGAGGTCATAATACAACGATAATTTTTAAAAAATTTGAGGAATGATATGCGAATAAGTTTCATTAGTATTAATATTTATGCCGATTCATCGATTTTATCAATCTTAAGCGAAAGAACTCTTAAAATAGAATCAGAGAATTTATAAAAAAAGGAGAGAATTATAAAAAAATAACTTACAGCTTATACCAAGATTTAATTTCGTTAATGTTTTCGCCATTGCTCGAAATATGAAAAAATTCATTTTTATGGCTATCGTAGCGGTAATCTTTCTCCCATTTCTCAATATTATTTACAATTTCAGTAATAGCATTGATTATAAAATACAATTCATTATCGGTCATAGTCGGATGGATAGACATTCGCACCCACCCGGGTTTTTCGGAAAAATCCCCATGATTAATTAAATCGGTAATATGTTTTGATTGTTTAGGAGTAACATGCAACAGATAATGTCCGTAAGTTCCTGCACAGGAACAGCCGCCTCTAACTTGAATACCGAAACGATCGTTTAATAATTGCACAATTAAATTATAGTGAATTTTATCTATATAAAAAGAAATAGCTCCTAATCTATCTTTAATATTACCGGCTAACAGATGTAAACCCGGAATTTTACTCATTTCTTCCAAAGCAATTTTCACCAATTCTTTTTCCTTTAATTCAATTTTCTCAACAGTCATTTGCTCTTTTAATTCAATACAAAAGGCAGCTTTAATAGTTTGAAGAAATGCAGGAGTACCGCCATCTTCCCTCAATTCGATATTGTTCACGAACTTATGCATACCCCAAGGATTAGTCCAATCAACCGTGCCGCCGCCCGGTTGGTCCGGAACGCGATTATGATATAATTTTGTATCGAAAATAAGTACGCCTGGAGTACCGGGACCTCCTAAAAATTTATGTGGTGAAAAGAAAATAGCATCTAATTTTTCCAGTGGATCTTCCGGATGCATATCAATATTGACGTATGGAGCAGAGCAAGCAAAATCTATCAGACAAAATCCACCGTTTTCATGCATCATTCCGGCAAGTTTATGATAAGGTGTTCGAATACCGGTTACATTTGAACATGCAGTAAATGAGCCTATCTTTAATTTCCTATCTTTATATTTATCTAAAAGCAATTCAAATTGCTCAAAGTCTATCAAACCTTCATCGTTAGGAGGAATGGTAACAACATCGGCAATAGTTTCAAGCCATGAGGTTTGATTAGAATGATGTTCCATGTGAGTAATGAAAACCACCGGGGTTAATTCTTTCGGAAGTTTCAGAAAATATTTGAGTTGTTCGGGTATTTTCAATCCTAAAATTCTTTGAAACTTATTGATCATTGCAGTCATTCCCGAACCGGCAGTTATGATCACATCATCTTTACCGGCATTAACATGTTTCTTAATTAACTGATGTGCATAATTATATGCATGAGTCATTGAAGTACCGGTAACACTCGCTTCGGAGTGAGTGTTTCCGACAAACGGTGCAAAAGTTTCAATTATCTTATTTTCTATGGGTAGATATAATCTTCCGCTTGCAATCCAATCGGCATATATAATCCTCTGCTTTCCATAAGGTGATAAAAACGTGGTATTATAGCCAATAATGTTTTCTCTAAAAGGTTTGAAGTATTTTTCCAGATTATCCATGACGTAAAAATATTTTTATTTAAAGATAAGAAATTTATATCTAAAAATAACACTAAAAATAAGTTTTTTGTGACAGTTAAATTTTCAAATTGAATCAAATTTTTCTATATTTATAAAAGTAATTCAGTCGATATTAAATCAGCAATAAATATGGATAAATGGAATATCTAATCGGGATGGACGGCGGAGGGACCAAAACCCACTGCATTATAACAAATCTTGAAGGGGAAAAGTTATACGATTGTAACGGAGCAGCTTCCAATTTTTTAGTTAAAGATACTAATCAGGTTTGTGAAACTCTTTTTATATTAATCCAAAATTGTAAAAATGAACTCGGAATCGGATTTTCCGACATAAAAGCTGTCGTTGTTGGTACCACGGGCGCGGGAAGACGCAC
>CBFDUR010000153.1:0-5492 GCA_965613005.1 uncultured Ignavibacteriales bacterium | reverse complement strand
GCATAAAAATCTCCTTTTTCCATACAATCATTCAGTCATTCTATCAATATTTATATTAATTTTTTTTCAATATATCTGCCCCGTGTAATAAAAAAATTACACTAAACAAAAAAACAAGGAATTAACTGACAATACTAAACATGGTAAATATTGAAAATAAAATTAATTTGATATAATAACGTTTACACCCTTTTCACGCATCTTTAAAATTTCATTATCCGGTGCCGTAGAATCGGTAATTACGGTAGAAATTTGTTTAATATCTGCATAAGCAGCTAGCCCGGATTGATTAAACTTAGTACCATCAACCAATAAAATAACTTCCTTTGCCCGTTTCACAATATTTTTCTTTAATTCAATCTCTAGTAGATGTGTATCCGTTACTCCACTTTCGGTTGATACACCCCAAGCGCCGAGAAAAGCTTTTTGTATAATAATATTATTAAAGAAATCAGTAGCCGGAAATCCAATTATTGAACCTGACGTATGTCTTAAATATCCACTCGGCAAAAGGACATTTATGTTTTGACAACCCATAAGTTCTATTGCGGTCCATATTCCTGTGGGGATGACTGTTATATCTTTTAACTCTTCTTTTAATCGCAATTCATGTGCTAATGCCAGTACAGTACTACTGGCATCGAACAAAATTGAATCCAAAGAATGCACAAAATCGACAGCCATACGACCTATTTTTTCCTTTTTCTGTGAGTTGAGACTTTTTCTCATCTGAAAGGTATATTCCTGCCTGACACGTTCTTCAACCAAGTGGGCACCACCGTGGATTCTTGCAACTTTTCCTTTTTGCGCAAGATTATTTAAATCGCTTCTTATAGTAACTTCAGATACTTCCAAAAGTTTGCTTAACTCTCCCACCGACATATTTTCTCGTCCGGTAAGTAATTTCAAAATTTTCTGTTGTCGTTGCAGCATTTATAATCCCAGCAAATTTTTTAACATAATAAAATATAAAAATATTTTCGGTTATTTGCAATTACTTTATGATTATTTTCATATTACTTTCGCTTTTTTATTATTATTTAATAGGAATACCCATTTAGGGGGTGGAATAGAATAACTTGAATATAATGCAAGAATAAATAACTGTTATTAAACACTTTAGGAATTATAATTCGATAACTTATTTTATTCCACCCCCTTAGTTCACAAGTACTTGTTAATATGTCAATTAAATTTCATCTTTTATGAGAATAAAAAAGGAGCTAATAGTATTTGGTCGGCTAAACATTTTGGAATATAACAGAAAACCGCTTGGTTATTTCGTCATAAGGTACAAATAGCAATGAAAAATAGTGAGCACAATCCATTAGAAGGGAACGTTCATGTTGACGAATTTGAGATAGGTACCCCACAAAAAGGAGAACAGGGAAGAAGTAAAAGCAGAAAAAAAAATGAGAGTGATCATAGCTTTTGAAGAAAGAGGACTGAAAAAACAGGGTGTGGATATGCTAAAGTAATTGATAGAATACGCTAGGATTTGATAAATTCCGTGATCCTCAAATAACATTTTTATACACTATCTTTGAATATTAATAATCTCGGAATATCGAAGGCAATCGATTATGTGATCGTTAACCATCCCGATAGTTTGCATAAACGCATAACAAATAGTTGAACCGACGAATTTAAAACCGAGTTTCTTCAAATCCTTACTCATAATTTCCGACTCTTTTGACGTAGCCGGAATTTCACCGACTGATTCCCAACGGTTATTTATCGGTTTATTATTTACAAACCGCCAAATGTATTTATCGAAAGTACCAAACTCTTTTTGTACTATACGAAAAACTTTCGCATTTTCAACAGCCGCATTAATTTTTAATCTATTTCGAACGATACCGGAATTGTTCAATAGTTCATCGATTTTTTTATCGTTATAAGCTGCAATTTTTTCAGGGTCAAAATTATCAAATGCATTTCGATAATTTTCTCTTTTTCTGAGAATTGTAATCCAGCTTAAACCTGCCTGCGCGCCTTCGAGAACAAGAAATTCAAAGAGTTTTCTGTCATCGTGAAGAGGCACCCCCCATTCTTCATCGTGATATTTTACATATAGCGGATCATTTCCGCACCATTGGCATCTTGTTTTCATAGTTACTCTTTTATCTTTTTAAGAAAGAAACAGTATGATAAGTACTGCGTTAAAAATCATATATTTATTAAAATACAGATTTATTACGATAGGACGGAATATCCTATACACAATTAATCATCTGTGAAAACCGTTACATTATGCCATCAGTATTTTATTTAATCCATACTGATTTTATGTTGACAAACTCTTTAATTCCATAATGTGAAAGCTCTCTGCCGTAACCCGATAATTTTACACCGCCAAAAGGCAAACGGGGATCCGATTTAACTAATCCGTTGATGAAGACGGCACCGGAATCAATAGCGGTGGCAAGCTTTTTTGCATTTTCAATATCATTTGTCCAAATAGATGCTCCCAAGCCGAAGTCTGTATCGTTTGCAATTCTAACGGCATCGTTTACATCAACAGCTTTAATAAAAATTGCAACAGGTCCAAATAATTCTTCGCTATAAGCAGGCATCCCTTTTTTAACATTTGAAATTACCGTCGGTGGGTAATAGAAACCTTTCCTCTCTAAGCGCTTACCGCCTGTTAAAATTTTTGCACCTGCTTTTACACTATTTTGAACTTGTTGATTAAGTTCAAGAAGCAGGTCTTCCCTTGCAAGCGGTCCTAATTCAGTTGATTCATCCATCGGATTGCCAACTATTATTTTTTTCATTTTCTCAACAAACTTCGATTCGAATTCATCGTAAACATCTTCAACAACAATGAACCGCTTTGCAGCAATACAGCTTTGTCCATTGTTTATAAGCCTTGCTGTAACTCCTGTTTTTACAGCAGCATTTAAATCCGCATCATTTAAAATAATAAACGGGTCGCTTCCGCCAAGTTCCAAAACGGTCTTTTTTAAATTTCTACCGCTTACTTCAGAAACTTTTCTACCTGCATATTCGCTTCCGGTTAAAGTAGCGGCTTTTACCAAAGGATTTTCGATAACGGCTTTTACTAAAGAAGAATTGATTAACAAAGTCCGGAATATATTTTCAGGGAAACCCGCTTTATTGAACACTTCTTCAATTGCGAGTGCGCTCATCGGCACATTGGATGAATGTTTTAGTACTCCGGCATTTCCAGCCATCAAAGCCGGTGCTGCAAAACGAAAAACCTGCCAGTACGGAAAATTCCACGGCATAACGGCAAGTACAACCCCAAGCGGATCAAATTGTACAAAACTTTCACTTGCATCGGTTTTAATAATTTCTTTTGATAACATTTTTTCTGTATTTTCCGCATAATAATCACAAATCCAAGCACACTTTTCAACTTCGGAGTACGCTTGTAAAATCGGTTTACCCATTTCTAATGTTAATATTTCTGCATATCGCTGTTTATTTTCTCTTAATACTTTTGCTGCGTTAAACATTAATTTGCTGCGTTCTGCAAAAGCGGTTTTCTTCCAATTATTGAAAGCTGAATTTGAGTCTTTAATTATTTTCCCGAGTTCGTCAATTGATAGTCCGTTAAAAGTTTTTACTATCTCCCCGGTTGCAGGGTTAATTGTTTGAATTGCCATTTTATTTCTCCTTCTCAAAATTTTTAAACTTATTATTCTAATTTAATTCTTTTTATCCGATAACAGAATTATTTTAGTACAAGAATAATAAAGGGGAATGATTATTGGAACGAAATTATATTATCAATTTTAAATAAATCTCGATAATTAAGAATTAGGCAAAACACTCAAAGTTACAACAAAAAAAAAGTAAACTTTGATTTTATGTATTGTAAATTACTTAGGGGGTGGAATAAAATAAGTTATCGAATTATAATTCCTAAAGTGTTTAATAACAGTTATTTATTCTTGCATTATATTCAAGTTATTCTATTCCACCCCCTTAACTGATTTGACTCTATTCTAATATTGGATAGATTACAAAATCCTGGAGTGAAATAATAACCTTAATTGATAATAGGTAGTAAAATAAATGATTTTGAAATATGATTACGATACATCGGAAAACTGAGACAGTTTAATTTACGATAAGTCAGGAGTTCTGATATTACGCCTAACGGCTCTGTATAAAAAACGTATGGCTTTTGAATCTGTTTTCCTGTCAACTAGGCAGAAAGTCTGTTGAGAATACTGAACCTTCTAAATCCTCGTTTGCCATATATTTTTTAATACTTTGTTATACGCTTCTACTTTCTCTTTTCCATTTGGTATTAATTCTTGCTACTCAAATATTTACTCTTGTGTATTATTTCTGAAAGCCTTTCAGTAGGATAACCGATAATTATTCTTGATAGTCCGGTTTTATCAATATATATAAATTTTTCGTTATCAATTATATAGTTGTATTTCCACTCTACCCCAAATTGGTAAGGCATATCAATAACAGAAAACTCTTGTTTAACTCTATCCCTTGCAAGATCTAGTGCTAAATCATCAGCTATATCTAATAGCCATGCATCCCCGGTTTCCGTACAAAAAAGAATCAATTCATTAATAGACATAATTTTTGTTTCAAAATTTATTGCACATTTAATAATATATTTAATCTCTTCCTTGATATTCAGTTCTTTCTTTTTTGTCACTTTTATAACAATATTTTTTTTCTTCCTATGTTTACTTTTTGCCATAATTTATTTCTCTTTAAAGAAGTAATTATCCAATATTCTATGTTCTTTTCTATATACCTTGAATGTTTATTTATTAATTGTGCACCAATGATTAGTATATGAAAAGTAGGGCAGTAGAAAGCACTGAACTTTGAAGTTTGCTCTGAGCCAAAACGTTGTATTTTGTTTTTAATTTATTCATTTTAAAATTCGAATCAACGATTTAGCGGACTTTGCAAAACGCACAGACTTTTCGGTTTAGCACTAATTGCCCTCTTTGCTGTATACATGTTACCGTGCGTTTTCATTTCCCACATTTCAAGTTATACCGGTCGTTATTGAAGCAGAGAAAAAATTTTCACCCTTAATCGGATTTCCATTTAATCTACTCAGCATTGAAATTTGTCCAATATGGGTAAGAATATCAGAGAATGGACCTTGTAACAATCGCTTTGAATAATTCATTCCAAGATCTTTGTCCGCAAGAATATTGTCTACGTTTTTAAGTTCTAAATTAAATCTGTCAATCTCTGATTTCAAATTAAGTTTTTCGGGTAGTTCTTTTTGGAACCTTTCCTCCAAAATATAAACCCTTGCAGCACTTAAAACGTAATACATATGGTTAATAATTTCATTAGGAGTTCTACTTCCTTTGCCTAAAGTAAAATTACCAAATTCAACATCTACATTTTTTACAGATTTTTTAAATCTATAAGCAATAGTTGATAAAGTATGTCTCAAATACTCATTTTTCATTTGTATTTATTTGTTCAATGCACGCTAATGTCTTGTTAAACGCATTGCGTGTAGCAGG
>CBFDUR010000152.1:0-5512 GCA_965613005.1 uncultured Ignavibacteriales bacterium | reverse complement strand
GATTAAATGACCAGCCAACAAATCCATTTACCAAATATACGTTATCGTCTCCGGCAACACGAACGTAAGTCATCATCGAACGGGGTCGTTGATAGGTGAATTTCCCAATTGTCAAATCTAAAGTATTTTTATTGTCTTCGTAAACTTTAACTTCCGTACCGGAAGAATCAACATTATACTCACTCCATTTACTTTTATTTTGAGCGGCAACGCTGACAGGTTTTATCTGCAGAAGTTGAGTAATTAAGTTTTTCACCTTTCCTTTAGAGACCAAAACACTTCTATTACCTTTAAGACTAACTTTCCATTGATTATCATCTTTAAATAACTTAACCTCCCGGTGTTTGGTAGCCTTCGGATACAGATAAATTGCAGTAACATCCGCCGTATCGATAGATACTAGGCTGCTGCGAAAAGTCCTTTCACCATGGGTAGAATCGTAATACATATAAATTACGACAGCCACTAAAAGCAGGGTAAAGATAATTAACAGAGTTTTGGTTGAAAGCTTATTAAACATAATGTTCACTCATCCATTTACTTCTTTGTCTTCTTCTAATTCTGTAACGAATAATTCCGTAACCGATAATTAAAAAAATCGGTAAAAGGAAATTGATATATTTAACCAGTGTTTTTGTACCTACTGAGATATCCGCTTTTAACGGTCTAGAAGTAATGCCTTTTGTTCTCAATCCAATCAATCCGGTATCATCGGATAACCAATCTATAGCATTAGCCATTAAGTTCACATTGTCGGGAGATAATCTTTGTGAATTTCGACCTGAGCCGTTTGTAGCAAAATCACCATCGCCAAATACAACCATTTTAGAATAATGATTACCGACGATTTTACCGTCAATAGCTACTGCAACAGATAAAGAAGATACCGGGAAATCGGCACTAGTCCATTGTTTTGTAATATTAAAATATACAGGTGGTCTTCTAATTCCGGATCTTTTCGATGTAAATGCAAGAGACACTACATGCAAAGTACTATCTTCCGGTAATATTTTAATAGGGCTTACAAAGGGCATTAAAACCGATTCAACGCCTTTTGTTATCGGATTGTCCGAAAAATTTGTAATAATAGGTAAATATGGAAATTTTACCGGTGTATTCATAACGAGCATACCTTGCTGCTGACGAACCATAACGTTCCCGGATTCTTGATCTACTACAAACGCATCTTCAACATCAACCCCTTTGTGGTTCAACCATTTTCCCAAACCTGTATAAACGGAAACACCGGTTGCATTTGAGAGATTCCCTTTTACTCTATTTAATGCTATCAATATTCTACCTCCCTCGGCAAGATATTTGCTCAATTGCTTTAGATAAGCTGGAGCAATGGTATCGGACGGCGCAATAATAACAAGCGTTTTATATCTTATAGGTATTCCCGTAGAATCATTAAATTTAACGGTGTTTATATCATACATAACCGATAATTGAGATTTCAACTGTGGTAATTCGGAAAGGCTTGGTTCACCGTTACTTTGAAGGAATGCAATTTGTGTTTTATGCTTTAAGGTCATTTTTTTAATGTTGGAAGATAATGCATATTCAATTGCCGAGCCGGGTTGAATGAATGGAATTATTTCCTTTTTACCTTCATAATTTAAAACAGCGCCCAAATAAGCTCTCAGTTGTTTCATTTGATCGCGTTCACGGACATTAATTAGTATTGGTCTTATGCCTGCTCTTTGAGCCTCTATTTCCGTTGTTCGATTTTTATTTGGATTAATAAAATTATAAACTACTTTACCACCCGATGCATCATTATATTCAACTAGCATATCTCGGAAATTACTTTTAACTAAAGCAATGTTGGGCGGAAGATTTTCCGAAAAATAGGCTGTTACCGTAACCGGACCATTTAATTGAGCAAGAATATTTTTAGTTGCCTGGCTTAAAGTATATTCTTTGTTGGCTGTAAAATCGAGTCTTATAAAAAAACGATTCGCGAGGATATTTATTAACAATAATATACCGAATAATAAAATAACCGAAGTTAAAATTTTTTTCTTTGTTAACATAGTTCTTTCAATCTACTATATTTCGTTTAGATAATGATGTTTCAGCTAAAATTAAGGCAAACAAAGAGATGCTTAGAAAATAAATTATATCTCTGGTATCAACAACACCTCTCGCTAATGAATCAAAATGAGTTTGCAGATTCAAATAGTTAAATATTTCACCTAATAAACCTGTAAAACTATTTGCGAACACATTAAATATTATTAGGAAAAATACTCCTATAACTAGGGAAAGTAAAAAAGCTACTATCTGGTTGCTTGTTATACTACTGGCAAATAAACCAATACCTATATAAACGGTACTCATCAAAATTAAGCCGATATATCCGCAAATGACAACCCCTGTATCAATTGGGCCTAGCCATAATAAAGTAATGTAGTATGGAAGCGTTAAAAGTAATGCTATAATTATCAATAACAAGCATGCTAAAAATTTTCCGAAAATTACCTGCCAATCGGTAACAGCTTTGGTTAAAAGTAATTCAATAGTACCCGATTTTTTTTCTTCTGCAAGCATTTTCATGGTCAATGCAGGTATAAAGAAAAATAATGTCCAATATGCAACCGAAAAGAAAGGTTGTAAAGTTGCCTGACCGATAAAGAAAATATCGGATCCGAACAACCATGTAAAAAATCCGCTTAATCCCAAAAACAAAACTATTAAAATGTAAGCGGTTAAAGAATCAAAGAATGTGCGAAGTTCTCTTACTGTAATTACCCAAATTTTATCCATAATATCTTAATTTAATTTGTTGTTAATTCTCTAAAAATATCTTCAAGTTTCGTTTCAATTGGAGTCAGTTCTGTAAGAATCCAATTGTTTTGTACGCATAATTGAAAAATAGATTTACGAGAAGACTGCTTGTTTTTGCTTTGTACCATAAATGACCCTGGACTATCACTGACCGGATCGATCATTCCAACAGTTTCTAATGACTGTAAAGCAGAAGCAACTAGATCATTGTTAGTGTATTCCGATATTTGAATACGTAATATCTCTTCTCCTTGAGCTTGCTTTCTTAACATCGCTGAAGTTCCATCAGCAACTATTTTACCTTGATTAATTATTAATATTCTATTACAAGTTGCTTCAACTTCAGATAGAATATGAGTACTTAAAATAACTGTTTTTTCCTTACCTACTTCCCTAATTAACTTTCTTATCTCAATAATTTGATTCGGGTCCAGACCTGTTGTAGGTTCATCCAAAATCAAGATTTCCGGGTCATGTATCATCGCTTGCGCTAATCCAACTCTTTGACGGTAACCTTTTGATAACTCACCAATTTTCTTATGCTTTTCAATATCCAATCCGCATACATGAACCATTTCCCTAATCCTATCGGGAATAACACTCTTCTTAATACTTTGAAGTTCAGCGGTAAAGAATAAGTATTCTAAAACAGGCATTTCAAAATATAATGGATTATCTTCCGGAAGGTAACCGATTTTCTTCTTGATCTTTTTTTTATCTTCATAAATTGAAATATTATTTACTTTAACATCTCCGCCGGTAGGTGCCATAAAACAAGTTATGATTTTCATCGTTGTTGTTTTCCCTGCACCGTTAGGACCGAGAAGCCCTAATATTTCGCCGGTATTTACTTGGAAAGATATGTTATCGATCGCTTTTTGAAGTCCGTATTGTTTGGTAAGATTAGTTACTTCGATACTCATTTTTAACTTGTGATTTTTTTATTAAAAAAATTTCTTAATGATTGAATCCATTCTGAAAAGTTAATTCGCATATATTGAAAAGAATCTAAAAGTTAAAAAAACTCTTGCGCCATCCTTGTCTAAGAGAAGGAAAACTTTTCAAAAACGAAATGTTAGATAAAATACGCTTTTTAGAAAAAATTTATTATTTATTGTAATTAACCTAAAAAATTTGTGCCTTTAAACAATTTGTTTAGACGATATAATTTTTTAGAAGTTCCGTAATAGATCATTTTTTCACGGATAATATTTTTATTATTTTAACTGAATTCATTTTAACTTAAAATTTATTTAATGCTTCAAAGTATTTGAAAAACAAAAAATAATCTGTGTTTGAGGGCTATTATTTTACATCATATTTCTCATATTAAAAAGTTGTTTAAATTCACCCGTACCTGTCACTTACGGAAATACTATTGCTACTATGTTCCGAATCATATTCTTTCCGCAATTATTTTCCCAATTTATTTGCATTTCAAATAATTAACTGATTTTCAGATAAATTGCTTTCAGATAATAATCTTTAAAAAAGATTTAATAATAAAAAAATAGGAATAAATTTATTTGTTTAACATCTCATTTAGTTTTGATTCAGTTATAGAATAGTGGCTATCCGTCCATTTCAATTCGCCTTCTGACGTTAGCCATATTAATTGCGGAGATTCATGTTTTATTTTAATATCTTCGGCTATCTTACGACTTAGCTGTCGAGAAGTTAGTACATTAATTTTTATACAATTCAACTTTATCTCACCTGATAAATTTGATAACCATTCATCAAACATACCTTCAACTGAGATACTAATCGGGCATATCGGACTATATTTAAATATGATTGTATCAAATGAACCATCTTTATTTTGATTAAAATCTTCCCAATCTTTTATTGTCCTCAGTTCAATGTTTTTTCCCATTTCCAAATCCATTTTGTATTATCGAAAACTAAGGGATAAGAACCTGTGTATGCATTAGATTACACACGACTAACAAATTACCTGTTTTTTTAATTTATAGTGCACCGGCATTTGTAACAAAAACATAATATTCAACTTTAGATCACTTACATTTTTAAAATGCAATAAACTATCCTAATACAATAAAAAAATTTATTATAATTATAATTATATAAAATCAAATTTTTAAAATTAGTGCTCTCGAACATCTTTAGATTGTTAATCATGCCATAACATAAAAAAAATTCATAAAACCCGGCTAAAGTTGAACATTTGATTTCTCTTCCACACTTATCCAAGTACAAATATTACGAGAATAATATTTTGAAAGTAATTTTTTTTAATATGAAATGAGTCCTTTCTAAAAAGCTCAATAGAGTCATTCTGAAGGGACAAGGTGACTGAAGAACCTCTTATTTTACAATGGGTTAGAGATTCTTCACTTTCCACCTGAGGCGGACAGGCAGTTCAGAATGACACCTCGGTACTTTTTAAAGTAGGCTTTAAAATAAATTGAATAAAAAGTGGTATAGAGCACTTTAATATTGTTTTAACAGTAAAAAATTCTTTATATTACATTTGTTAATTCGTACGGGGCATCAATCTCACCGACCTGACGAATAACATTTATAAGAAATTTTTTTCTTTTATTTTTAGCCTGTAGAACCATGTGTGTTTGGTTATCGATTACTATTTGGGCTATTTACCGGCGGCATAATTACAATTAAAAAATAAACTATACCCAAATAATTTAACATTAAAGTTATTTAGTAAGGAGTAAAGAAATTGAAAATCACAAAGCAATTT
>CBFDUR010000151.1:0-5519 GCA_965613005.1 uncultured Ignavibacteriales bacterium | reverse complement strand
AAAACGGGTTCGAAATGACAGAACGTTTATTTTGCAGAAGCTCTATTAATAAATGATGTGTTATTAATCTAAGAAAAAAAAATGTTTCAACAATTGAGTAAAATTACTGAATTATTTGAGAAATTCTTAATGCACCAAGTTGAAATTCCGGAAGATAATTTCCGGATTTGATTGCGAGCCGTCTCAAAAATACCATACCGTCATTCTGAAGAACAAACAAACGTGAGTAACTTTTTATTATTGAATTCTCACATTCATTTGAAATAACAATAGATACTTTTGAGACAGTTACAAATTTAATAGTCCCGGCCTAAAAGTCGTTAGACAAATCCGGAAATCATGTCTGTTTCCGATTATGGTTCAATTTTTGTCCCAAGTACTTTTAAAAATTGTCTAATCCATTCAGGATGAGCCGGCCATGCAGGAGCGGTTACAAGATTACCGTCGGTTATTGCGTTATCTACATTTTGACTAATTTCGCCGTATTTAGCTCCTGAAATAATGCATTCAGGTCCAACTGCCGGATAAGAAATCATATGTTTTCCTTTAAGCATATCTGCAGCAGCTAATATTTGAGGACCATGACAGATTGCGGCAATCGGTTTATCTTTTTCACCGAAATGTTTTACAATTTCTATTACTCTTTTGTTCAAGCGTAAATATTCCGGCGCTCTTCCGCCGGGTAATACAAGCGCGTCATAATCTTCCGGTTTTACTTCGTCAAAATCTGCATTCAGTTTAAATCTATGACCCGGTAATTCAACATAAGTTTGATCACCGACAAAATCATGGATGGCTGTTTTTACTGTTTCCCCGGCTTTTTTATCCGGACAAACAGCGTGTACCGTATGGCCCACCATTAACAACATTTGAAAAGGAACCATCACTTCATAATCTTCAACAAAATCCCCAACAATCATAAGAATTTTTTTTACTGCCATTTTAGTTCTCCCTAATTAATTGATTATAATTTTTTCAAAAATAGAAAAATTAATTGTAATATTAATTATTTTAGACTTTACAAAATAATATAAATATTTTACTGTTTAATTGATATGAAATTTATGAGTCTCTTTTAATGAGATATTTTTCTTAATATTTAAAATTAAAAAATGATCTTTTTAGATATTCCTTATACAATAAATAGATTCGTTATATTTAATTTAGCTGGAGGAAATCATGCTTAAAAAAATTGCTTCTCCGTTAATAATATCATGTTTATTGTTTTTAACGGTTTCCGCACAAACTTTCAAAATTAAAGGAACTCAATTCCTATTAAACGGCAAGCCGTTTCAAATTATGTCAGGTGAAATGTCTTTTCAGCGAATTCCATACCGGTACTGGAAAGATCGCTTACATAAAATAAAAGCGATGGGATTAAATACTGTTGCCACTTATGTTTTTTGGAATGCAGTTGAACCTGAACCCGGCAAATGGAATTTCAACGGCAATAATAATATCAGAAAATTTGTTGAGATTGCCGAAGATATGGGGCTTTTGGTCTTGGTTAGCCCTGGACCGTATGTTTCTGCCGAATGGAGTTTCGGTGGATTGCCGCCTTGGTTGTTGAGTACTCCCGATATTAAAGTCCGATGTATGAATAATACTTTTATGACCGCCGTAAAAAAATATATAAATCATTTGGCTGACCAAATCAGAGATTTACAAATCACAGAGGGTGGACCAATCATAATGCTTCAAATTGAAAATGAATACGGAAGTTATGGAAACGATAAATCTTATCTGAGAAATCTTAAAGCGCTATGGCAGCAGGCAGGAATAAATATTCCTTTCTATACTGCAAACGGTGCATCACGAGCAATGCTTGAAGCCGGAACCCTTCCGGGATTAATTATCGGGTTAGACCCGGCAATAAATGAAAAACAATTTGATATTGCTTATAAATTTGAACCTAATGTTCCGGTGTTTTGTAGTGAGTACTATTCCGGTGGGCTAACGCATTGGGGTGAAAAATGGACGACTGTTGGTATCCCGAAAATTTTAAAAGATCTGCATTGGCTAATGAATAATAAAAAATCGTTTAATATTTATGTGGTTGATGGCGGTACAAACTTTGGATGGACTGCAGGTGCAAACATGGGGAAAACCTACGAACCGGCTATTACAAGTTACGATTATGATGCTCCAATTAACGAAATGGGACAACCTACTCAAAAATATTTTGCTATCAGAAAATTATTTGAAGGTTATTTGCCGATTGGTAAAAACCTTGCTCAATTACCACCTTCATTACCGGTGATTACAATTCCGGTGATAAAATTGAACGAAACCGCTTCTATTTTTGACAATCTGCCTAAACCGGTTTCTTCCGTTCAACCGGAACCGATGGAATTTTATAATCAATATCACGGTTTCATTTTGTACGAAACCAAGCTTATTGGTCCGCATTCCGGAAATTTACAAATTACCTACCTTCACGATTATGCAAATATTTATATTGACGAAAAATATATTGGAAATATCGATCGCTCAAAAGGACAGGATTCAATCGAACTGCCGAAAACAAAAAAACCGGCTAAGGAATTGGAAATTTTAGTAGAAGCAATGGGTAGAATAAACTACGGACAATATTTAATCGATAGAAAAGGAATAACGGACAGAGTAACATTAAATGGGATTACTTTGATGAATTGGAATGTTTATAACTTGCCTATGAACTCGTCGTTTATATCGAATTTAAAATTTCATAATAAAATGAAAATAAATAAACCGGGTATTTTTTTTAAAGGAACTTTTAATCTTAAAAAATTAGGAGATACTTATTTGGATATGAGCAAATGGGATAAGGGAATAGTTTGGGTAAACGGTCATAACCTTGGAAGATACTGGAATATTGGTCCTCAACAAAGATTGTTTTTACCGGCGACATTTTTAAAAAAAGGTAAGAATAAAGTTATCGTTTTTGATCTTCATAAAACAAAAGCAGCAACTATTGAAGGTGTGGTAAGTTTAAAATGATTAGACACTGATTTTCACAGTAAATTAAATCGTCAAAGTAATACCTCAAGGTCAAGGAGTCAAAACTATCTCAATAGTAATGTTTATCTAACCAATGGATTTTTATAGGCTTTGATAACTTTCCAATCCCTTTCAATACCGGTGTAAACAAATATATTGAATCTGCAAGTAAATAGCATGCCTGGATATAAACTTTTTTATCATTTTTAGAGGCGACAAAATCTATTCCTTTTCCTGCTGTAACACCAACTTTTATTTGATAGCCCAAAAATATCAAGTGCATATAAACGGCATTTTCCAATATTTTAGAAATATCTTGCGGTTTAAATCCAATTAATGAGTTTCGTAATCCAAAATCTTCGAAAAAGAATTTTTCATTTATTTCAAATACCTTTTTGCCTTCAATTTCTTGTCGGGAAATTCTATCAATTAAAAATGTGTTTGTTAAATAACCGATGTAGTTTATGATTGTGTTTACAGGAATATTAATTCTTTGACTTTTCAAATAATCACTTATTTTTTTTGCGGAGATAATATTTCCTGTATTCTCCGCAAGATAAAATGTTAGCCTAATAAGAAACTCAACATTTCTTAATTTATACCGTGCAACGATATCCTTTAACAAAATAGTATCATAAATACTTTTTAAGTAAGGGAAAACATTGTCATCATTGAGGGTTAGATTTCTTAGGTAAGGCATACCGCCGTATTTTAGGTAATCCGTTAATGAGTTTTCGTTGTTCTTAAGATTGTGAAAGTTCAAAAATTCGTTATAAGAAAGCGGATTAACTTTTATTTCGATATATCTGCCGGAAAGAAATGTTGCCAAATCGCTGGAAAATATACGTGCGTTACTTCCGGTAATGTAAATATCTACGTTTTTTCTATTTATTAAATCGCGAAGGATTTTTTCAAATCCATTAATTTCTTGAACTTCGTCAATAAATATGTAGTTGTAATTATTACTGATTCTTTTTTGTAAATATTTGAATAAATCTTTTTCCGTTTTGATAAAATCGTATTTGTACAATTCTTTATCAAGGTAAATAATGTTTGCTTTTTTATCTTTGGATAAAACTTCTTTTTGCAGCCATTTTAAGAAAAAACTCTTCCCTGTTCTCCGCTGACCGACTAATACTTTAATTATGTTTTTTTTGATGAAAGGTTTTACCCTACCAAAATATTTTGGACGTGGAATTATTTCCATTTTTCTCGCATTTTTTATTTTAAATATGACTAAAACTCATATAGATTTCAAAGTATATTTTAAGTATAACTAAAATCCATTAACCCTCTATTATAATACGAACATGTTTATGTTGGTAATAATTTCTGATGGAATAACTCACTGTTATAATGCATTTGTTTTGGGGGTATGCAGAATCTGCTCATCAATCTATAAAGGCACTACCAAACGAATGATACGTTCGGCATAATCAGTAATTTAGGTAGAACTAAAACTATTGAAGGAGTTATAGAGAAAATTGATCTAGTTACTGCAGATGATATTTCAAAGCTACCAAACGAACTTTTGAACAAAGAAGATTTTTTCACGGTTCTTGTTAATTTTAAAAATATTTTAGAATAAGGAAACGTGATTATTAGATGACCCTTAGAACTCCTGATTTTAAGAAAAATATATTCTACATTATTGCGATAAACATTGGGATGAATAATGACAATCGAAATAGAAACTGCAAAAAAATGTTACTATACAAACTTAATTTATGAGCTTCATATCGCAGAAGAAAAGCTATCTTTATTTAAGAAAAAGTATCAAACAGATTTTGATGAATTCGAAGAATCTTTAAAAAATCAAAAAGAAAAATTTTCAAAGTGGGATGATTACCTTGAGTGGAAGGCTTTTCGCAGAGTATATGATGAATTGAAAAAAAACAAAAAAGACTTTGATGATGGAAATTTTAAAGTCGCTTGATAATTCTACGGTTGTATCTTCTTATGAACTTTTAGTATTTAAAAATTTCGAATTTGGGTTTTATATTAATATTTCTACAATTCTTGTTGATAAATCGGAGTTGTTCATCAGATAGTACACTGATCAAAAAGAGCGAAATTATTCATATCAGTGGCAGAAAAAAATGGTGATTTGATTTGCCGTTGGGATAATGCTCCGCACCACAAAAAAGTAAAAACCTTTCCACATCATAAACACCAAAAAAACAAGATTTCCGAAAGCTATGAGATTAATATAAACGATATTCTCAAAGTTATTTCAAAGCAGCTTGCAAAGAATTAAACAATACATTTGGAGTTGATGTATCACAATTTTGAAGAAAAACCTCAACTTTTATATCTCCTTGTGGAGTTGAATATAAAATTATTTCATTATGTTAACACCACGAATTTTGATTTATTGCTTCGAAGTAAACAATGTAAATGCCGATTTTTAACGGCTTTCCCAAATCACTTAAACCGTCGAAAATAATTGAGCCTTTTGAGCCGGAAGGTTTGTTATTTGCCAATTGCCTAACCTGGACAAGCCGGAACCAAAAAGGGATTTATATTGAAAAATTAACAGT